>JBGTEU010000536.1:0-3474 GCA_041747595.1 Bythopirellula sp. | reverse complement strand
TGGACGTCACCCCCGTGACCGAGTTCGAACGGCTTTCGGCGGGAAGCGCGGCGGGCAAACCGCAATTCAAAGATAACATTTTGAGTTTTGCCGTCGCCTACGGCTTGTGCCTACAGGGTTTGGGCAAGTCGGAACTGAAGACGAATTTGCTGCCGGAAGAAATCGTCCGCACGCGGCTGGTGCGGGGCAAGAAGCCTTGGATGGTCGCCGGTGCCGCGGCCGTACTCGCGGGACTGACGTTTAACTATTTCTCGCACGCGGCTGCCTGGAAACAAGCCGAAAACGATGCGATGAAGCAGGCGGAAGATCAGGCCAAAGCCGTGCAAACGACGGCGTCGACGTTTGAAAGCGAGAACCAAGCAATTCGCGCGAGTTTTGAAAGCATTGCCGCGACGGGCGAAAAGTTGACCAGTAACATCGAAGGTCGGGTCCGCTGGTTGGAATTGATGAAGGCCCTCGACGCGGCTCTCCCCAAGGATGAGCGGCCGGCCGAGGAGCGAAAAGAGACCGCCGAAGATATTAGCGGTCGCAACGAACTGCACATCGTGGCAATTGAGACACAAAAGTTCACCGATCTGGGCACGGAATGGTATACGGCAGTTTCGTCCGCCTACGAAGAATCCAAGGGCCGCGAAGCCCAAGCTGCCGCGGCTGAACCCTTGGATGCGGCACCCGTGGATGGGTCGGCCGATCCTGCTGTGGCCGCCGACTCCGGCGGGGCCCTCGCGGGACCTGGTTGGGTCATTCAGCTCACGGGATATCATTACCATAACGCCGACCGGCAAAATCAAACGGGCGATTTCGTTAGTAATACCCTCATCAAGAATTTAGAAGAGGGCACGGTTGAGTTGCCTGACGGACCGAACGGCGAACTTGTCGAAGTTCCGCTTAAGGATTTGGCGATCAGCCATGCATGGCTGGTGCGAGATCAACAACTGCGCCCAGAATTGATCGATCCCGACGCGGTCATGCAAGATCCTTCGACAACCGGCAGGGGGGGCTACGGGGGCTATTCTCCTTCTCCGCGGGGCACCGGGCAGCCGGGTGCCGAAGACAAATTGATCAAGCTGAATCGTTACGATTTTATCGTTCAATTCTGTTGGCAGCCAAAGACTCGTGCCGCGCGGATTGAACTCGCGGCACAACGTGCCGCAGCGGAAGAAGCAGCCGCGGCGGCCGCCGCAGCGGCTGCGGAAGAATCCGCCGCAGTCGTGGAATAACAAGAGTTTGCCGAGTTAGTGCTATTTGGAAGTAGGGCGTCATGGATCAAGTTCGGGCCATTGCGAAAGTCATTTGGGAACAGCGCTTTTGGGTGCTCAGCGTGCTGGGGCTCCTCGTGGCCGTTGTGTGTTGGAAGATGTCGTCTGGCGCACTCGACGCCAAGTTCACGGAGCGCAAGTCCGCGATCGACGGCATGTTCACCGCCATGCAGGGTTTGAAAAACAAGCCGGTGCATCCCAATCAAGTCGTGAATGAAGAAGATCAAACGCAAGTCGTCCAGCAAGCCGAGTACGTGAACGCCGTTTGGACGGACCTCTACAATCGACAGAAAGAATCGGTACTCAAATGGCCCGAAGAGCTCGGGTCGCAATTTATTTCCTATATCGAAACGCTCAAGTTTCGTGATCCCATACGCATCAACATGCGCTCCTTCTATCAGAACTACATCGGCAGACGGTTCGACGGGTTGCTTGAGATTGTCAACGCCCAGAAGCTTGCCGAAGGAAGCTCTGCCGGGGGGTACGGCGGGGGCCGCGAATACGGTGGGCCAAGTAGCTATGGCGGAGCCACCGGGGGGGTGCCGGGGGCCAACGAGGATTATCTCGTGGAGTGGCTCGATCAGGGCAAATTGCGGGACAAACTAGCGTTTGCCACCAACAAGCCGACCGCCTTGCAAATTTGGATCACTCAAGAAGATATCTGGGTTTATGAAACGCTGCTGAACGTCATTGCCGAAACCAACAAAGCGCGAGGTGCGACACGACCCGACAACACGGCGATTCGCACGATTGTGACCCTCGAAGTGGGGGCCGGGGCCTCGCAAGGAATGGGGACGACCCCGCCGAAGGTTTACATGCCCCCAGCCGCCGCCGGTGAAGCGGGCGCGATGCCGGGCGGGGAATATTCGGGCGAGTACCGCGGAGGGGAAGCCGGCGCGGTTCCTTATGCTGGCCGAGAGGGCATGCCGGGAGTCGAGGGGGATGCCGCCGCCGTTGATGCCGCCCTGTTGGCGGGGCGCTATCTGGACGACACCGGGGCGCCACTGGCCGGCGATGGTGATCTCGGCAAAGAGTATCGGCAACTGCCGATCCGCATGGAGCTGGTGATGGATCAGCGATGGATCCCTCAGATGCTGGTAGAATGTGGGAACTCGCCGTTGCCGATTGAGGTGCAGCAATTGCGCATCAATCCGGACAAGGCGCTGGCTGGGTTTGAAGGCACCGGAGGTTCGATGGGCATGTCCTCGAACTCCGCCCTTGCGAACGTGACCGACCCCAACTTCGCAATGGTGGAAGTGAAGGGCGTGGTCTTCATTTATAACGATCCGGAGGCAGATCCCTCGGCGGTCCCGGTGAGCGAAGATGGTCAATTGGCCGCGGGACCTTAGCGTGTCGATAGCGGAATCTCCAACGGAAACTTGATTTAAAAGGAGCACACACCATGAAATCGAATCTCAAAGGGGGCAACGCCGTCGTTCGTTTGCTGCTCGCTCATGGTGAGAAAATCGGCATGGCGGCGATAGCCGTGTGCGCCGGCATGTTGTTGTGGTCGGCGATCAACGTGCCCCGTCTCGAAGCGGGAAAAGATCCCGAGAATCTCAAACGCCAGGCCACCGAGGCCAAGCAGCACGTGGAGGGTTTTACCCGCGAGCGAATTATCGAGGTTGAACCAGAAGCCGTCGTCGAAGCAGAGCGACCAAATCTCGAGGCGATGAAACCTATCGAGAAGAGCGATTTTCCCAATATCGCGGCTATAAATCCGCCTGTTATCCCGCCGCAAAAAATGAGATCCGATCCCATGTTGCTGGCCCCCGATGCCCTGGAAGTCCACGCCGACGCCGGATTATGGGCCTCGGCCAACCCGGAAACTATCAAGCAGCGGCAATTGGAAGCACTCAAAGAGCAAGAAAAAATAAAGAAAGAGGAAGAAGCTCGTGCCGCGCGGGATCGCGACGAAGGTGGTGAGGGTGGTCGTGGTCGTGATCGCGGCAGACGGGGTCGCGACGATCGCGGTCGAGAAGAAGAAACAAGGCGCCGGCCGAATGCGACCATCGTGATGCAGCCCCGTACCGGCGTGGAGCTCGAAGGTTTTGAAGAAATCAAAGCTCAATCCTGGGTGACGGTGCTGGCAAGAATTCCGGTGGCCGATCAGAACCGGCTTTACGAAGATGCGCTGCAAACCGCGCGGGGTTACGATTCCATGCGCGACATGCCCGTCTATGTGGGCTACATTATCCAACGAGCGGAGGTCACG
>JBGTEU010000535.1:0-9816 GCA_041747595.1 Bythopirellula sp. | reverse complement strand
GCTTGCCAAGCAGCGCGGACTGCTGATGACCCGGATTTACGCATTGACACCGCTTGAAGATTGGCAACGTCTGGCCCAAGAAGTGTCGAAGCACGGGAGTGGTGATCGCTGGCTGCAAATCGGCGGCTTGAAGGGATTTGTCGACGGTTCGCTCGGTTCGCATACCGCGGCATTTCTCGATCCCTATTCCGATAATCGTGCCAGTCGTGGGTTGCTCGTAAACACGATGGACGAGTTGGAAGCCTGGACCAAAGCCGCTGATAAAGCCAATCTGCAGGTGGCCGTACACGGCATTGGAGACCGGGCGATACGATTGCAACTCGACGTGTTCGAGCGGGTGGGACAGCAAAACGGCGCCAGAGATCGGCGATTTCGGATCGAGCATTCCCAGCACATCTCTCCGCAGGACCTACCACGGTTCGGCGAGCTGGGCGTGATCGCGAGCATGCAACCTTATCACGCGATTGACGACGGCCGTTGGGCTGAAGGAGTCATCGGTGCCAAGCGAAGCGAGACAACTTACGCCTTTCGTTCACTCTTGGAGACACGGGGTCGGCTTGCGTTCGGAAGTGACTGGTATGTCGCCCCGGCAATCCCGCTCGTGGGAATCGACGCGGCAGTGACGCGGCGAACTCTCGACGGCAAGCACCCAACGGGTTGGGTTCCCGAACAGAAAATCTCGGCCGAAGAAGCGCTCCAGGCCTACACCGCAGGCGCGGCGTTTGCCGGCTTTGCAGAAAACGACCTCGGAACGCTCGAAGCTGGGAAACTCGCGGACTTGGTTGTGATCGACCGCGACATTCTGCGACCCGAGGAGCGCGAAATCGGCCAAGCGCGGGTGATGCTTACGATGGTTGGCGGCAAAGTCGTCTACGAGCGCGAGTAACCCGGTCGCGGATAATTATGGAGCCACGGGAGGCGTGCCCGGCGTCAAAACTACGCCACGCGCTTCTTCCACAACTTCTGGCCAACGTCATCCAGCACCGAGTAAATCACCGGCACGGCCAAGAGCGTCAGCAACAGCGAGAGCGTCATGCCCCCCACCACCAGCACGGCAATCGAGCGGCGCTCTTCGGCGCCGGGGCCGGTGGCGAGTAGCAGCGGGACCATGCCCGCGATGAACGAAATCGCCGTCATCAGAATCGGGCGGAGGCGGTCGCGATTTCCTTGGAGAATTGCTTGCTCGCGAGGCATGCCACTCGCGCGGAGTTGGTTCATGTGATCGACCTGCAAGATCGACGCCTTCTTCACCATGCCGAAGAGTACGAGAATTCCCAAGGCCGAATAGAGGTTGAGTGTCTCGCCGCCGATCCAGAGGCTCAACAGCCCGAACGGCACCGCAATGGGGAGCGACAACAAAATGGTGATCGGGTGGATGAGATGCTCGTACTGCGCCGCGAGCACAATGTACATGCAAACGAAGGAAAGCGCACAGGTCCAGATGAATTCTTGCAGTGTGATTTCCAGTTCACGGGCCCGGCCCATGGCTCGCGTGGAATAGCCGGGGGGCAAGCCGAGTTCTTCAGCGGCGTTCTGCACGGCGGCAATGCGGTCGGCGAGCGCGTAGCCCGCACCCAAATTCGCGCGAACGGCGGCCATCCGCTGGCGGTCGAGGCGGTCGATTCGCGAAGGGCTGAACATTTCTTCAAAGGAAACGACATTGTCGATCCGCGTGAGCGGGTTCGAGCGGCCGTCGTGACCAAGCCCCGAAATGAGCGGCAACCCCGTGAGTTCCAACAAGGGCGTGCCCCCCGTGGAGGGAGGCATCGCGCGGATGTAAAGCTGCGAAATCGAGCGGATATCGCGGCGGTCCACCCCCACAAGCCGCAACTCCACGTCGTACGCGTCGTCGTCCTTGTTGTCGTAGAAACGTGAAACCCGATCGTCGCCGCCGACCGAAATCCGCAGGGTGTCGGCGATTTCTTGCACGTCGACTCCCAGCGACGCGGCCCGTTCGCGGTCGATGTGCGCGAGCAGATTCGGCTTGTCCATCCGCAAGGTCGTGTCGATGTCGACGATCCCCGGCAGCGTGGCGACTTTCGCGGCCAAACGTTTGCTAAAGTCGGCCAGCGTTTCCAAGCTCGGCCCGGAGATGACGAAGTCGATGTCGACCGGAGCCCCCTGGCGGAAGGAAGTGAGATTGCGGACCGAGGTACGGAGTTCCGGATACTGCGCGACGATCTGACGGATCTCGCGCATCTTGTCGCGTTGATTGAAATTGTTCTCCCATGTTTTGGCGGGAGCGCCGGCGAGAATCGCCTTGGCCAGACGTTTCCATGAGAACGAGCGGGTCTCGATATCTTCCAGGCGAACATACATGTTGGCGGAACTTGTCCCGCGGATGCCCCCCCCACCCCCGACGGTCGTCAAGACATTGGTAATGCCGGGAATCGCGCGAATCCGCGGCTCGACGGTCTCGATCATCTCCTCCATCGAGGCGATGGTCACCCCTTCGGGGGCGTAAATGCGGGCTTCGAATTCCGCTTCGTCGACGTCGGTGGGAATGTAGTCCTGCTTCACCATTCGATAGAGGGGCACATTGGCGGCGATCGTGGCGATCACAACGAGCAGCACCAACCAGCGCAGCCGCAGCGAATGCCGCAGCAGAAACATGTAGGGGCCTTCAATCAAACGATAGAACCCCCGGCGCGAAGCGGGTTGAGCCCCTTTCTTGTCCGAGGCTTCTGACTTCTTGATTGGGCGCAGCAGGCGACTGCACATCATCGGCGTGAGCGAAAAACTTACGAGCATCGAGATCAACACCGCCACGCTGGCCGTGATGCCAAATTCAAACAACAGCCGCCCGGTGACGCTGGAAAGAAACGACACCGGCAAAAAGACGATCACCAAGGAAAGCGTCGTGGCAAGCACGGCGAGGCCGATCTCGCGGGTCCCCTCGATGGCCGCATCGTGTGGCGAGAGTCCTTTCTCTTCGATCACGCGGAACACGTTTTCGAGGACGATAATCGCGTCGTCGATCACCACGCCCACCATCAGCACAAGCGCAAGCATGGTGACGTTGTTCAGGGTAAAGTCCATGGCCTTCATCACCGCGAACGCGCCGACAATTGACGTGGGAATCGCCACGGCGGCGATGATCGTCGACCGCCAGGAGCGCATGAACAACAGCACGATGATGCTTGCCATCAGGCTGCCGGAGATGAGGTGGTTTTGAATCTCGTGCAAGGCGGCACGGATGTAACGGGATTGATCTTGCAGCACGTCGGCTTTCACATCGGGCGGAAGTAACTCACGAGCCGTGGCGAGCCGTTCTTTCACGGCGTCGATCACCTCGACCGTATTCATGCCCGATTGCCGCTGCACGAGCAAAATGACGGCCGGCTCGCCGTTGAAACGGGCCAACGTGCGGCGTTCCTTGGTGAAGTCGACCGCGTCCCCAAGATCGCGAATCCGCACCGGCACGTTGTCGACCGTCGAGACGACAAGCTCGTTGAACTCCCGCGAATCGGGCATGCGACCCAAAGTGCGGAGGCTCAACTCGCGGTAACCGGCATCGACGCGGCCACCCGGGACTTCCGCATTCTGGGCCACGATGGCGTCGTGGACCTGCATGATCGAAAGCCGATACGCGGCCAACTTGTCGGCGTTGATGTTCACCTGGATCGCGCGTTCCACGGCCCCCTCGATCAACACCTGCCCCACGCCGCGGGCCGACTCGACGGAGCTCTTCACATAGCGATCGGCCATGAAGTACAGCTCGCGGCTGTCGCGCGGTCCAGAAACGACAATCGACATGATCGGCGACGCATCGAGATCTTGCTTCTGCACGATGGGTGGATCGATGTCGGGGGGCAAGCGATTCATGATCGCTGAAATCGCGTCGCGGACGTCTTGCGCCGCGACGTTGATATTTTGATCCAGCCGAAACGTAAGCAACAGCATCGAGACGCCGTCGCTGGAGATCGAGCGGAGCTCATCGAGTCCCGCCACGGTGGCGACGGCGTCTTCGAGTGGCTGGGTCACTTCCGATTCCACCTCGGCCGAGGCGGCGCCGGGATAGACTGTTTGCACGCGGATCGTGGGGAGGTCGATGTTGGGGAAGCGGTCGATCCCCAAGTTCCGGTAGGAAGACGCACCGGCCACCACCACCGCCAAGATCAACATCAAGGCGAATACGGGGCGCTGGACACAGATACGGGCTAACCACTGCACGAAAGGGCTCCGGTGAATGCACTACGAATCGTTTTGAAGATTGCGACTCGCGGCAGAAGTCGTTTGAGGAACTTCCTCTCGCGGAACTATTTCGGAATACTGCTCGCGGGGCACGACCGGTCCGTCGTGACCCTCGGCGGCATTGAGCACGACCATCGTGCCGGCGGCGAGGCCTTCGACGATTTCCACGCGACTCGCATCTTCCCGGCCGGTGCGAACGGTTTGCTGCTTGGCGATGCCCTCGGCCACGATCCACACTTTCTGCACGCCAGCAAAGCGGCTTAACGCGGAGCGCGGCACGATGATCGCCTCGGCATGGGGGTCGACCACGATTTCCGCCTCCGCAAACAGCCCCGCTTGCAATGCGAGCGCGGGGTTGGGGACATCGGCCTCGATCAAGATCGAGCGGGTCGATTGCATGACCGTCGGGCTGATCCGCGTAACCGTGGTCGAAATTGGCGCGGCGACGTTCGGCCCCCGAGCAATTTGCAGTTGCTGCCCAACTTTAATGGCGGCGGCACGATTCTCGGGAACGCCCGCGGTGAATCGCAATATATCGGCTCGCACCAGCTTCACCACGGCTTGGCCAGCCCCGACAAATTCGCCCGGCGAGACCAACCGCTCGCCGACCACACCGTCAAAGGGCGCCACGACCTCGGAATCGACGACCATCTGCCGAGCGAGCGCGAGCTCTTTGCGGCGGACGCCGATCATCGAAATTTGTTCGCCGACCAGATTGAGCGCCGCGTTGTAGCGGGCTTGAGCAGCCTTTAACTGGGCGACCATCGTGTCGAATTCCTGTTCGGTGACTGCCCGCGAACTCAAAAGCTGCTGGGCGCGGTTCACCGTGCTTTGCGCTTCGCTGACCATCGCTTGTTCCATCATCGAGCCGGGAGCAGTGCGTGGATCGAACTGCGTTTCATCGTCGTCGGGGGTGATGCCAATCGTCGCACACGCCTGCCGAAGTTGGGCCTCGGCGAGTTCCGTGCGCAAGTCAAGTTCGCTACGGACGAGTTTGATGAGCGTCTCGCCCTGGCGGACTATCGACCCGAGATCGACGGCGACCTCGGCCACGCGACCGGAGAGCTTCGAGCCAATCACCGCATCTTCGTAGGCGAGCAAACTTCCCTGCACACGGATCGACTGGGGCCAGGCCTGCAATTCCGCGCGAGTGACGGCGACTTCTTTGGCGGTAACGGGTTCTATTTTTGCGGCGTTGACCGGCGCTGATTTGTTGCAACCCACCGTTGAAAGACCAGCCGCGAGACCACACACAAAAAGTGGCGTGCAAATCCAACGCGCGAGAATCGTCGTCGGCATGAGAAATTCCGGCGGGAGTAGGGGATGAATGGAGGCGGGAAGAGCAGTAGCAGGGTGAGAAAGCAATCGCGTCTACCCGCTTTATTTTAGCACATTCCAACCCGTTGCCCACCAGAGAATCCGCGACCCCAAGTCCGCACGGCGCACTGCAATTGGGGGGATTTCCCGAACCGCGTGGCAGTCCGGCTGCCTCACGGGGACGAACTAACTTCCACAGTGGTTGATGCAAGCCCAGCAGATTCCGCGGAGATCTTGATCGTGCCTTCTTCGCCCTCATGCGTGCGGACCACGAGCATCGCCTTGCCAAAGAACAATTGGCGGTAGTCGGCTTGGAAGGGCTCGATGGAAATCGGGTTGCCGTTGTCGACCCCCGCGATTTCTCCAGGCCCCTCGACCTTGAAGTTGATTCGGTTTTCGGCGAGCGGACAGAGTACGCCATCTTCGTCCAAGGCTTCGACCAACAGATAACAGAGATCATCACCCGAAGCCGTAAGCTCGGTGCGGTCGGGAGTGAGTCGAAGCTGCGCTGGTTCGCCGGCGGTTTTCATGACCGTGGTGCCGATCTCGTTGCCATCGGCATAGGCAACGGCCTTGAGTTCGCCCGGCTCGTAAATCACATCGTCCCAGCGGAGGCGGTAATCATACGTGCAATCGTAGTACGCCGAATTGGCGCGTTCGGGATAGACACCGAACTCGCGGATGCTGGCCCACGTGTGCCGCCCGAGCTCCTCGAATTCGATCCGCACGAAACGGGCTTCAACGTCGGTATCGTGGATGGCTGTGGAAGGGCCGCCCCATTGCGGTTCACGGCTCACTTTCTTGGTTGCCACTGCGGTCCAATTTTCCCCATCCTGGGAAGCTTTCACGACATAGCCGTAATTCTTGGCTTCCTTTTCAAATTCGATCAGTACGCATTTAACAGGCTGCAATTCACCGAGGTCGACCTCGAGCCATTGCACGGGGTCATCGCTCTCGGCGCACCACCGGGTGGAATAATCGCCATCACAGGCGTGGCTGGGCTCGTTACCTGCTTCAGAAGTGCTCGTCACGAGCGGCCGATTCGCGGCAAAGTTCAACGGGCGCTTGGGAACTTCCCCCTTCGTGCGACGGCCCAGCGATTTGCCGTTCAGGAAAAGCTCCGCGGAATCGCCGTTCGTATAGACGAACACCGGCACGTTTTGTCCAATCCGTTCGGACCAATTCCAATGGGGCAAGATATGCACCGTCGTTACGTCCGGCCGCCAATGACTGCGGTAGAGCCAATAGCGGTCCTTGGGAATGCCGCTCAAATCAACGATGCCGAAGTAAGAACTTTTCGCCTCGCGGCTGTAGGGAGTCGGTTCGCCGAGATAGTCAAAACCGGTCCACACGAATTCACCCGCGACGAACGAGTCTTCCCGCATCAAGCGGAATTCCTGATCGGCAATATCCGACCAAGAGGCCGAGTTCAGATCATACGAATCGACCTGCAATCCGGGGCTGTAATCCGTTTTCGTTTCAGAAAGTTCGGGATCATAAAAACCGCGGGTGCTCAATGCCGAGGCCGACTCGCTGTAAATGATCGGTTGCTCGGGGGTCAATTCGCGATGGCTGCTGTAGCGCCGCATATAGTTCCAGCCCACCACGTCGAGCCCCGCGTGGATGCCCTTGGCGGCGTGTTCGGGAAAGCAACTGCCGATGGTCGTGGGCCGCGTGGTGTCGTACTTGCGGACGATGTCGGCCATCATTCGCACGCGCTCGGGATTCACCCCCTCGCGGTCATCGGGAATTTCATTGCCAATCGACCACAACACAATCGACGGGTGATTGCGATCTCTCAAGACCATACTGCGCAGATGCCGCTCGCCGTGCTCTTCATGTGAAGGTTTACCCAGCACGCGGTCCGCGGTGTGATTCCATTTGTCGAAGCATTCATCCCAAACGATGATCCCCATCCGATCACAGAGTTCGAGCACCTCGGGGGCGGGGGCGTTGTGACTCGTGCGCAGCGCGTTGACCCCCATCTCTTTCATGATTTCGAGCTGCCGCTCCATGGCCCGTACGTAAAACGCCGCGCCCAGCGGCCCATGATCGTGGTGTAAATTCACGCCGTAAAGTTGCACACGGCGGCCGTTCAAATGGAAACCATCGTCGGCGGTGAACTCAAACGTGCGGATACCGAACGGCGTGACGACCTGATCGATAGCCGTCTGAAGGTCGATCTCTTTGTCGTCGTACTCCGTCGACGGTATGACAGACGTTTGAAGCGTGTAAAGATAGGGGTGATCGACATCCCATCTCTTGGGATCACGTATCTCTTCCGTGAATTCGACCTCCTTGGAACCACCGGCCGGAATTTTGATCAACTGCGCTTTGCTGCCTGGAGACTTACCCTTTGGGTCACGATAGCTAAACACTACACCAACTTCAGTTTCCTTATCGGTGTGATTCTCGACAGTAGCTCGTGCTCTTATAGTCGCCGCATCATCGGTGACTTCCGGCGTCGTGACAAACACTCCCCACTCAGCGATGTGAATCGGTTCACGGACTTCCAGCATCACCTTGCGGTAGATGCCCGCGCCGGGATACCAACGGGTGCCATGGTTGGTCGTGTCAACTCGCACGGCGATGACGTTCTTGCCTCTGAGATTGACAAAGTCGGTGGCGTCCACGCGGAACGACGTGTAGCCATAGTCCCATTCGCCGGCAAGCTTGCCGTTAATGTACACCTGGGGGAAGGCCATCACGCCGTCGAAGTCGAGATACACTCGTGAGCCGGGAGCGCGGTCGAGCATGAACTCTTTGCGATACCAGCCGACTCCCTTCCAGGGCAACTTGGCGGCAAAGCCGTCTTCGTCGGGATCGAAAGGTCCGGCGATGGCCCAGTCATGGGGAACGCGGACTTCGCTCCAAGAGGAGTCGTCGAAACCACTTGACTCGGCCCCCGCGGGATCACCCAGCGCAAAACGCCACCCCTTAGTAAGGCGAATCGAATTGGCGGATTCAGCAGAAGTCGCGGCGAAAGAGACCGCAGTGGCCGTGGCCACCAAACAGAGGATCGCCATCCCGACAAAGACACGTTTGAAGAAAAACATGAAACCCCACCCCTGATTATCTACACCATCCACACGAAATCGGAAGGCGCAACATCCGCCTGTTGAATCTACATTACCCGGCAAGCGAGCAAGCTTAACCAGAAAATAGGGAAATGCTCCCTATTTCAGCAATCTGTGCGCGAGAAACTCCTGCCCGCGCCAAGCATTGCGAGCCAAAGGACGAGGCTTAAACTGGCCGGCTCGGGCACGGCCAGCGAGGCTCGGGGACCGTGCCGAAATTTTCTTGCCAATCGGCAAGATCGCCAATGCTGGGGTTTCGCTGCCAGAGGAGAAAGTCGCGGCCATCGACGTCGCCATCGCCATCAAAGTCGCCGGGCTGGCCGGGACCTCCCGTCAACGCGTCCACTGTGTCCTGGTCGAAGACCGTGGCGTTATCGCGGTTGAAGATCCCGGAGCCATTCAGACCGGTCCAACCATTGTCCCAGTAGAAGGGTGCGATGCCGAGGCTGTTGGCCGTATCGACAATCAGTTGGTGATAATACAGCCTCGAAGCAAGATGCAAGTCCAGGTTGGCGCCCGTCAGTTCTGGATTGCCCGAGCGGTTCATAGCGCTGAATTCGCCCAGGATCACGGGCACGCCCTGGCTGACGAACTTGGTGTGCATCTTTTGCAGTTGCGCGATCAGATGAGCTTCCTCGCTATGGGTCGCGTTGCGAGTGGGCAGCGTGGCCGAGTTATAATCGTCGCCCCAAAAATAGAATTGGTTACCCCACCACTCATCGTTCGACATCAAGGCAAACTGAAAGGGGTCGTAATAGTGGACTTCAACGGCTAGGCGGCCTTCCGTCGGGTCGTTGGGCAACGTGTTCATCAACGAATCGGTCAGATTGATGTCCGTGATCGGTCCCTGGACCACCAGCCAGCGGGACGTGTTGTTGCCGCCCGTGCCGCGAACAGCGTTGACAAAGGTCTGATAGTAAGCTGTCAACGTCGACATCTGCGCGGCAGTGTTAACGTTCGGTTCATTTGCGGCGGCAAACAACAACCGCTCGTCATAGCCGGCAAAGGTGTTGGCGATCTGTGTCCAGTAGGAATTCATCTTCGCGTTGATAGTTGGATTTACCGTTTCGCCGATGTTGCTTTCCAGCCAACCACCATCCCAGTGCGAGTTGATATTGACGGTCAGATTGGCGTCCAGCGACCAGTCGACCACCTGTTTGAACCGGTTCAACCAGGAGGCGTCAATCGTGTACGGTTCCGTTTGGCTAGCGTGACTGTTCCACGCAAC
>JBGTEU010000534.1:0-2821 GCA_041747595.1 Bythopirellula sp. | reverse complement strand
GCAACGGCTGGCTTAGTCTCGGCCGCAAGAAGCCCATTCCTCACGAAAGTTTCTTCGCCGTGGCGGGTTACTTTTACTACTACGGCCATTACTACGCCGCAATGGGCATCAACTTATTGCCCGCCGAGGATCGCCCCCATTTCCAGGATCATCTCGCGCACACTCTGCTGCCGCTTCAAGAAAAAGATGGCAGTTGGTGGGATTACCCCTTCTACAACTACCACCAACAATACGGCACCGCGATGGCACTTTACTGTTTGCGACAATGTCAGAAGGATTGAAACCAACATATCACAAAGCCGCGACCGCCGGTCGCGCTAGCGAAAACGTAACCTCACCAACCAGTGGATCAACCCAGTGCGGCCTGTGGTCGCAACCAAATCCATTAACAGGAGGAAGCAGAGGCAGCAGAGAGGGAAGACTAGTCACCACAATGATCACACATGAATCGGTGAGATTAAGACTATTCTCAAACCATCACTATTGGACCCGAATTTCGTCCGGCACTATGTCCGTCCGCGACTAGGAAATTCTCTGCGACCTCTGCGATCTCCTGTAAAAGTTTGCGGAGGCTGAGAAGATTTGGATCGTTTGTAGCACAGCGCCTTGCTACGCCCCTGCCGACGTGCCTTGTCCGATCCATAACCGGTTTCCGTCCGGATCGTCGATGCGAAATTCCGTCATGCCGTAGAAGGTGACATCGAGTTCCGGCACGGCCAGACCGTTTTCGCGAATCTGCTTGTGATACGCGACGATGTCGTCGGGGTAGAAATAAAGAATCGAGTCGCGCGGGCTGCCCGCGTGGGTATTAATCGATTGATCCACCATCAATCGACATTCGTCGAAGCGGAGCATGGCCCAACCCCAGTCGTCGTTTCTGTTCTCGACCTCGAAACCGAGCATCCCACAGTAAAAGTCAACGCTGGCCGGCATGCTCTTGACGGGCAGCATGGGTATCAATCGGGTCATCTTCATAGAACGACTGCTCCGCATTGCGGTAAAGATCCGTTGCCCGCCAAAAAAAGTGGCGGGGATTTCGCGAAGTATAACTGCCGCGAAAGAGAAGCGTCAAACCGCCCGTTCGACCGGCGGGGCAACTGCTGCGTCTTGGGGGCCATCGGCTTTGAATCCTTCGTGGAACTCAACAATGCCCTGCGGGATGTGGCCATCAAACGCCAAGGCGAAGAAGACCTCTTCCGGCACGCCCTCGTGACCAAGCCCTCGAGTGTTCTGGAACCCAAAACGCCGGTAGTATTCGGGATGCCCCACAAGGCAGCACCCGCGGGCGCCAAGGCCTTTCAGACGCGAGAGGCCCTCCTGTACCAAAGCGCTGCCGATGCCCTGCCGCTGGTAGTCGGGCAAGACCGACACAGGCCCCAGGCCATACCAGTTCGCGGAACCGTCGGTGATCGTGACGGGAGAGAACGCGATATGTCCAACCACGCGGCCCTCCACTTCGGCTACGAGCGAAACTGTCAGGGCATCGGCGGCACGTAGTGCTTCGATGATGAATTGCTCGGTGTGATTGCTGATCGCCAGATTCTTGAATGCGGCGACCGTGACCTCGGTAATGGCGTCGACATCGGCATCTGCCTCGCCCCTGATAACGATCTCCGGTTTCATGTTCGTGCTCCTCTTGTTCATTGGCCTTCTAAATTCGCCGAGGGGTCGGTGGGTCACCCGCCATGTGCCCAAGTTCCCCTAACAGCTACGAAGTGGCGTCGTGCCAATCCGCGGCCAAATCTCCGGCGACTTCAGAGTCTCCGCCTACAACGTAATGGATTATTTACCAAACATTCTCGGATCGAATTGAAATGGTTGACTCGTTTCTACTTTGAGCTTTTTCATTTCTTGGTGCGCTGGATTCAAAAGTATGTTCTTTTCCTGGGGATTGATCGCCGAAGGAACGACGAGCACCAGCGACTTCATACCTCGCAGCCAGTCCGTACCAATGGTTTGCAATTCTTCAGGTGCAGGATATTCTCGCCAATTGTTCGGAAGGTCCGATTCAACAATCTCGACCATGGATATTGAATCCGGGAGCTTGCCTCGAACTGAAATAAGATCATCAGGACTGATTCCGGGCGAAACATGGACAAAAAGTTCGAGTGCCGCGAGGGACAAGTTTTCCGACGCGTAAACCATCGGGTTCCCTTTGAAATTCCAGCGCCCACCGGTTTTTTCAGCACCATGTCCGGTGAATGCGGAAGCTTCATGCTTCGATCGGCATATTCGCCAAACATCCATGGTTAGCTGTAGACGCCAAATTCGATGCGATGCAGAACATTTATGACGTCATCGAACCCAATTGCCGTATCCAACAAGTCAATGGGGCGCTCGCCCTTGAGCGCACGGTTCTCGGTGAGCAGCCACTCGCGCGCCTTGTCTCTCGTGCCGAGGATTTCCGTGGCAGCAACGACGACTTTGCTGAATCGGTAAATCAACTCCGATTCCCCAGCTTTGAGCCTAGATGCAGTCGCCTTGCGACGTGCCGCGGTGCGTTTCGCAATGCGCAGCGACTTGTAGATGACATCCTCACTGACTGCGGATGCTTTGACGACACACTCGATCACTTTCGAGGGGAGTCCGTTGCGGAGGATTTCGATGAATTCGAAATCAGATTTTGGCGAGCCGACAACCGAGGCGCCGCCCATAAACTTCGTTAGCTCTTTGACATTTTCCATGGAGACCTCCGACAATATGTTGCCATATGGCATTATTCGTCATGCCAGATGCCGAGTCAATGGGGAACTCTTGAAAATTGGGGCTTAGCCGCAACTCACTGCCAATGTGGCGGATAATTGGGCCTCATTCACGAAAA
>JBGTEU010000533.1:0-1819 GCA_041747595.1 Bythopirellula sp. | reverse complement strand
TGGGACGTAATTTCTTGCTGGGAGATTTTGTCGTTGATGTCGAAGTGGATAACGGCGACCTCCACACGCGCTAGGGCAAAAGACCTTGAGTCACACCGACTCACCCGCGAGCCAACCGGTGCTGAACGCCGCTTGGAAGTTGTAGCCGCCAATCGGCCCGTCGAGGTCGAGAATGTCCCCGGCGAGAAATAATCCGGGCACGATCTTGCTCTGCATGGTCCGCGAGTCGACTTCGGCCAGGCTTACACCCCCAGCGGTGACTTCGGCTTTTTTGAAACCGAGCGTACCATTCACGGGAATCGCTTGCCGCTTTATCGCGTCGAGCAGTTTGGTCCGCTGCAGTTTGCTGAGTTCCGCGATGCGGTGCTCGCTGGCAATCTCCGCTTCCGATAAAAGAGCTTCCATAAGTCGGCGTGGTAGCCACTCGCCGACCAAAGCGATGATTGTCCGCTTGCCTTTAGCGGCAGCTTCGCGAGCGAGCCGTTCCAAAAGTTCTTCCCGCGTAGCCGTAGGCAGAAAATCGCACACGGCTTGCCAACCTGCTTCGGGATTGGCGGTGACTGTGCGGCTCACATCCATCGGCGTCGGTCCCGACAACCCAAAGTGCGTGAACAGAAACGAACCACGGCGGTCGGTAACCGGTTTGACGGATTCGCTACCGACAATCTGCACCCGCACGTCGGGAATTGTAACGCCGCTTAACTCATGCACCCACTTAGCCGGAGAGCGAAGCGGTACCAATGCCGGTCGAGGCGGCACAATCGTGTGATCCAATTGCTTGGCCCACGCGTAGCCGTCGCCGGTCGTGCCACAGCCGGGATACGATTGCCCCCCCGTGGTCAGCACAACTTTTTCCGCTGTGATTTCACCTTGCTCGGTGCGAATCAGAAAACCCGTATTACTGCATGCAATCTCCAACACTCCCTCGCCAAGCCGCAATTCCGCCCCCGCGCGATGCAACATTCGCAGCAGCGCATCGCGGACGTCGATGGCGGAATCGCTCACGGGAAACACTTTGCCGGTGGCTTCCACTTTGGTGGCCACCCCCTCGGCGTTGAAAAGGGCTATCAGTTCCTCGGGTCCCAACGCCGCCAGCGCTGAATGGAGAAATGAGCCTTGCGGACCGAATGCCGCGACAATCCCCCGGCGGTCGGTGGCTTGCGTGATGTTGCACCGCGTGCCCCCCGACATGAGGATCTTCACGCCGGCCTTGCGGTTCTTTTCCAAGAGCACGACGCGCAAGCCCCGTTCGGCGATCCGTGCCGCCGCCAACATCCCCGCCGCTCCCGCGCCAATGACCGCAACATCGTAGACCGCCACGTCGTATGTTGAGGCCATGGCGATTTAGATTTGCGAGAAATCGGTCGGCACTAAATACGTTTGCACCACCGCGGAAACCGTCTCGGCGTATTCGGGCAAATCTTTCATCTGCAACCAGGCGGGATACACGCGGAACTTGTCGAAGTTACTCTTGCAGGCATCCAAGCTTTCCGCCGCCAACATGTACTTCAAGTTCGGCAACCGCGCCCCCGCGAGCGTCTCGCCGAAAAACACGTTCTCGAAACCCACCTGCGGGAAGATGGGAATCTCGCCGTGATTGAACATGTCGATCTTGCGGCGAGCTTTCGCCTCGCTGTGACTTTGATATTCGCGGAGTTCAAACACCCGCGGCTTTCGCTCGGGGACGGCCAGCTGTGGCATCCCTTCAAACGCCACCATCAGCGAGCTCTCGATCCGCTCGAAGGCCGGGTCGTTTATCGGGGCGGCCAAGTAATCCGCAGCGGCATTCTGGTATTCGGCATCTTGTTCAAATCCCACC
>JBGTEU010000532.1:0-2545 GCA_041747595.1 Bythopirellula sp. | reverse complement strand
TGCGGCGAGCCGTCTCATTACTTATTCCTGGGCTCCTCGATTCCGCAGATATTCCCTCAGCCACTCCGTTTCCTTGCGGATAAAGAATGGGCCGAACATTGTCCCTAAACACCACAGAACGATCATGCCGTTGATGGCGAGCATGGCCTTTGTAACGCCGGTGCCTATTTCCTCGAAACCATCGGTCACTGCCGCGAGCACGAAGATCAAGCGGAATAGTCCGAGCCCTCGTATCCCCAGGGCAACCTTCACTTGCCGACTGACGGGATTCCCCTTGCGATGTTCCACGATCTCCCAAACGGTAAAGAGCGTCTGAAATACGATCAAGCCGGCGAGCCAAAGCATCACGCTGTGGTCGATCAACTCGGTCCATTCCACCCCCGTGGGTGAGCGGATGAGGCTCACACAGATCAAGATCGTTGAAATTCCACCAACGGCAAAGTCGATGAGCACTCCGGCCCGCGGTTCGTACTTTGCCCCCAGGTGGGATGGTGGTGCCGTCTCCCGTCCCGCGCGCAGGGCGCTCACAATAGTCCACACGTGCCAGTCGTCGTAGCTTGGCGCTGCCCACGCACGGATCTCCTTTTCCAACCACCAAAATTTTGTAAAGTCGCAGAGGATCGCGGCCCACGTGCCGGCCAGAAGGAAAAGCATGAGCTGCGCCGCTGACCAATCAAACCACAGCAGGCCAACAATTGGCACGCCACCGAGAAAGACCGACCGCAATCCGGCGCCAAATTCATCGAACGTGTAAGTCCCTTCACGTCGCTTGATAGAGGCCGGAGCATTGCGATGAAACCGCTCCATATCGGCCGCGGTGATGGGTACCATCTCGGCTTTGCTTTTTTTGCTCATGGCAAAAGATAACGTGAGCCGATACCCCGCCGCTAGACGCCACGCTTCGGCCGCGGAACTTTACCGCCGGATTTCTTAACCGTGCCGCGCCGCCGTTTTCCCGATCCCATTTTCTCTTTGATCGAGTCGACCGGCTCGCCGATGGCATCCTGCATTTGCTCGATGCGGTCGCGGATGGCCGCGGCTCGCTCGAATTCGAGTCCCTCCGCGGCGGCAAGCATTTCGGCTTCCAGCTCGGCGATGTATTCCTCGGTGATGTATTTGGTTTCCTCGGTGCGGCCCACGGCGGCGTTGGCTTGGGCATGCGCGGCGGCGGTCGCTTCAATTCCGCGGTGAATCGCCTTGCGGATTGTCTCGGGCGTGATACCGTGCTTCTCGTTGTAGGCTTCCTGCAATTTGCGACGGCGAATCGTTTCGTCGATGGCCCGCTGCATTGAGTTGGTTACCTTGTCGCCGTAGAGAATCACCTTAGCATTCACATTACGGGCTGCCCGGCCAATCGTCTGCATGAGCGACGTTTCGCTCCGCAAAAAGCCTTCTTTGTCAGCATCCAAAATCGCCACGAGAGACACTTCCGGCAAGTCTAAGCCTTCGCGCAACAGGTTAATGCCCACCAGTGCTTCGAACCGTCCTTGTCGCAAATCTCGTAACACTTCCACGCGCTCAAACGCATCCATCTCGCTATGCAGCCATTTACAAAGGATGCCGTTCTCCGCAAAATAATTCGCCAAGTCCTCGGCCAGCCGCTTGGTGAGCGTCGTCACGAGCGTGCGCTCGCCTGCGGCGGCCCGTTCTTTGATCTGTTCAAGCAAATGCGGCACTTGCCCGCGCGCCGGCACGACTTCGATCTCCGGATCCAAAAGTCCCGTCGGCCGAACAACTTGCTCGACCACTTCGCCGCCGGTTCGCTCAAGTTCGTAATCGGCGGGTGTCGCGGAAACATAAACGACCTGACTATATCGCTGTTTAAACTCGTCAAATTTGAGCGGTCGGTTGTCGAGCGCGCTCGGCAAGCGAAAACCGTGCTCCACGAGCGTCGTCTTGCGGCTGCGATCGCCGGCATACATGGCCCCGATCTGCGACACCGTAGCGTGTGACTCGTCGATGAACAGCAGAAAATCCTTGGGGAAGAAATCGAACAGCGTGAAGGGCGGCTCGCCTGGCGCTCGGCCACTCAGGGGCCGACTGTAGTTCTCGATTCCCGGGCAATAGCCGACTTCCATCATCATTTCGACGTCGAAGCGAGTGCGAGCATTGAGCCGCTGCGCCTCGAGCAGTTTCCCTTGCTCACGGAAAAGTTCCAAGCGCTCACGGAGCTCTTTGCGAATTTCGTCGACGGCGTTGTGAATTCGCTCTTCGGGAAGCACGAAATGCTTCGCCGGATAAATGTAGATTTCGGCAAGATTGTCGACCGTCTCGCCCGAGGTGGGATTGATGATAGAGAGCCGCTCGATTTCATCTCCCCAAAATTCGATGCGGTAAGCGAACTCTTCATAAGAGGGCCAAATCTCCACGCAATCGCCGCGGACACGGAACTTGCCACGGTCCGGGTCGGTGTCGTTGCGTTCGTATTGAATGTTGATCAAGCGTTCGAGAACGTTATCGCGGTCGAGTGACTCGCCCACCCGCAGCCCGACCATCATGTCCTTATAATCTTGCGGCGAACCCAAGCCGTAAATGCACGACACGC
>JBGTEU010000531.1:0-6388 GCA_041747595.1 Bythopirellula sp. | reverse complement strand
CAATTGGTGGAAGAAGTGATTGGTCCCGCCGTCACCGCGGGGAAAATTGTCGTCTCCGACCGGTTTCTGTTGGCGAATATCGTGTACCAAGGGTACGCGGGTGGCGTGGACGTCGCCGAGATTCGCGCGGTCGGCAAGGTTGCCACGGCGGGATTGCTGCCTGACTGTGTCTTTCTGCTCGACATGGCACCCGCCAAGGCGAGCGAGCGAATAAGCCGGGAACTCGATCGCATTGAACAGCGGGGAGATGGCTACCGCGAGCGGCTACGCACTGGGTTTCTCGCGGAAGCGGCGATCATGGGGAGTTCCGTCCACGTGGTCGATGCCGACCGGCCCGTTGACGCAATTCAAAGCGATTTGCGTGCAATTGCCACCCAGATGTTGCACTGAACCCTGCGGCCAAGAAAATCGCCGCAGACTTCCGTTGACCTCAAATCCAAATCGCCTTAAAATTTTTTGGCACTTGAGGTTATGCATCGTTCTGAGGTTCGCCTGCCAACAGCCATGTCCTCTAAGCCGTAATTATCCCGCTTCTCATGATTTCATTTTTTGTTGAACGCATTGATCCTGTAACGCAAGGTGCGGCACTCGTTGTCGTAGGCGATAAATCGGAATACACAAGCTGTGTTTTTACTCCGCGGTGTGTGGGGTCGGCAGCTTCTGCAGATATCGATTCTGGACGTGCACCATGGTTCCCCGCAAGGTCGGTACCGCCTGGGAGGTCGCGGCTCCAGCAAAGCTGAACCTGTACTTGGAAGTACTTGGACAACGCACCGATGGTTTCCACGAACTGGAAACCCTCATGGTCCCGGTGCGAATTTACGATCAGCTCCGCTGGACTCCTGAATCGCGTAGCCGCAGCCATTGTTCCCTCTCAATCGATCTCCAGGTTCTCTCCGGCCCAGCGGACAATCTGCTGCCGCTCGATCCCGCGGATAATCTCGTCCTGCGAGCTGCCCACTTACTTGCCACCCGAGCCGGTATACCACCGTGGGGCCACTTCCATCTCACCAAGCGGATTCCCTTGCAAGCCGGCCTGGGGGGAGGGAGCAGCGATGCCGCAGCCACGCTGCTCTTGGCGAATGAATGTTGGCAAACTCGCCTCTCACGGGCGGAGCTTGCCGAACTCGCCACCGAGTTGGGAAGCGATGTCCCCTATTTCTTGAATGCGGGCGCTGCGGTTTGCCGTGGCCGAGGCGAGCTTATCGAATCACTCGCTGGCTTGCCGCGATTGCATGTTGTGGTCGTGAAACCAACATTCGGCTTGTCGACGCCGGAAGTGTTCCGTGAGCTCGCCGAAAGCTCCGCACCCACGGAAATACGGAGAAAAACATCCAGCGAACAGTTGGCCCGCTTGCTTGCGGCTTTGCGTGCTGGGTCCATAAGTACCGCGTGCGGCTGGATGACCAATCGTTTAGAAGCCGCCGCGAGCCGTTTGGCACCTGAAATATTACGAATCAAAGCGGCATTGGCTCAGGAGGGTTGCTGGGGCCAATTCATGACGGGCAGCGGTTCCACCGTCGTGGGAATCGCACGATCGGCAACTCAGGCTCGGCGGACAGCGCGGTTGTTGTCCGCACAAAATTTAGGAACCGTGCTCGCCGCGGCGAGCGGCTGGTAAGGCGTTTGACCTCGCAAGGAGACCTACCGTGGATATTACCGAGGTGCGAATCAAACTCATGGAGGATCCGGGCGAACGGCTCAAGGCGTTCTGCTCGATCACTTTCGACAATTGCTTCGTCGTACGTGACTTGAAAATCATCGATGGTTCCAACGGTCCCTTCGTGGCGATGCCGAGTCGCAAATTGACGGCCCATTGCGCGCGGTGTGGGATGAAAAATCACTTGCGCGCGCAGTATTGTAATCAATGCGGCTCGCCTCTCTCGCAAGACCGCATGCCGCTTGATGCCGACGGCCGCGCCAAGCTCTACGCCGACATTGCCCACCCTATCAATTCTTATTGCCGTGAGATGATTCAAGAGCACGTTATTAACGAGTTCTACAATGAGTTGGATCGCTCGAAGCTCCCCGGTTATGTGTCGCGTTACGATGACGTCGACATCGACTATCATGGCGAGCCGGCCGACACCCCCGGGCAACGGCAGCGCGATTCGCGCGTCGATCAGGCGCATACCCGTCCCGCGCCACACGAGACACAAGCGGGTAGTTCGGAATCGCCGGTGCCGGCCACTCCGCGGAGCATGCCGGCCCCCAAACTTCCCCCAGCGAATCCCTCGCTAGGGACGAGCGATGCGTTTGGCTCGGGAATCTTCGAGTAATCAGTTTGCTCCAGTAAGTTGCTTGCCGCTCGTTCTTTCTTGAACGGATTTGCCAAAATTCTATTTGGCCCGCGCTAGCATTCCATCTTCAGTATCCGGCATATCTTGCCGATAAATTACTTTGTCGCCACATTGCCCAAAATCGCCAGTCTACTGAACAGTAACATTTTCCCATTCATTCCGCCCTTCAGTGGAGGTGAACAAACTCAGATGCTGGAGCGCCACGAACGCATTCAAAACTTTGAGCAAATTCGCTGTTACGTCCTAGAAACCCTGAGCAAAATGGAGTTATTGAAAAGTGATTGTTGCCACCTAGCTGTTCGGATGCTCATCCGCACGGGCCGACCTTGCGGGGTCTACTTTTGCCTGTACGGCCCGCGAGCGGTGAGGCTCTCCGCGATCTGGGAAACAGATTCCAACTCGATTCTGTTTTACGGGTCCCGAGGAGAACGAGTCGGGCGCACGCGACTGATGGAGGCCCCCGCATTGCCGCCGGCCATAGAGCCGCCACCAGAAATTGAGCTGCCTCCAGAAATTAAGAGCTAGCGACCGGCAACCCAGGCCGACTGCTAGCACGAAGTTGCAAGAATTGTTCGGGCCGTACGGACGAACGGGATTGAAAATCCGAAACGGCCCAGTTACTATACATAAGTACACACACCGCCTCGGCGGAAACAACAAGGAGGTTTCAAATGCTCGTACTATCCAGAAAAGAAGCGGAACGAATTCGTTTAGGCGATTCGATTGTTATTACCGTGGTTCGCATTGGCGGCGACAAGGTGCGGCTGGGAATTGAAGCCCCCAAAGAGATGCTGGTTCTCCGCGACGAACTTGAAACGTTTGAGAAAAACCAATCAGCAAACGGCATGATGCTGGAGATCGAGGCCGATTTGGCGAGCCTTCCCGTCGCAGGTTGAGCCACCTGCGCCTCCCTGAGGCACTTATCGCAACTCTCTTCACTGATAGCCATTGGGCCTGCCACATGGCCCCCTGAACGGGCGCATAGAACTGGGAATGCGGTGACAAAAAAAGGCCGCCGGGTGAGGGCCCGGCGGCCTTTTTTTTATTTTGTTCTTGCGACTAGTAAGCTCAGTCGCGGGGGCGGCTCAGTCTCTCGGACGCACGGCACCCGTCAGGCCGGTGTAGTCGGCCCGATCATCGGTATGCCACAAGGGGTGGCCCATGCGGATCCGCTCGGCGAGCACTTCCAGCTTTTCCCGTGAACCAGCCGGGGCCTGGGTGCTCTTAAATTGATCGTCGACGCGGGGAGCAAAATCCTCGTCATGGCCATATTTCAAAATGGCCTCAAACACGTTTTTCAGTTTTGGGTCAGGCATGACAACTAACTCCGTCAGCTAGCAAAAGTTGGTCTCCGGCGGGGCAAGCCACTCGGGAGGAGCTTGAACTGACCAACTCGGGGTGAGATGGACTCAATTAACAGCAGAAACATTGCCGGCGAGGTCGATTCCTGACCGGCCTTTCCACAACGGTTAATGTTCAAGTAAGAGATTATTGCTACAGGATTTACGATGTCAAGTTTTTTCTCAACAGGGATTGACAATTCCCGAGTGCTGAAGCGTAGAACTTGTAAAACTTTAACGTGTGGGTTACCGAGGTCGGCGGATTCAGGGAGAAAACAAGCCCCAATTGCCTAATCGCCATAAAACGAGATCGCCAGAAATTCACTGGACATTTCCGTATGTAGGAATGCGGTCGCATGTAGGAATGCGGTCAAATTGCCATAAACTGGAGGATTCAAAACTCAAATACTACCAGCCTCCGCCATTCATGAGATCGAACATGCCTTGGATCCAACGACAGCTCGAATTGAAAGCCAGAGAGCGCGGATTTCATCTCATCACCCGTGAAGTCGTGGAGGCCTTGCCGGAAATTCAAGAAATCCGCGTCGGGCTCTTGCATCTGTTCCTCAAGCACACGTCAGCGGCGCTCTCGATCAACGAAAATGCCGATCCCGACGTGCCGCTCGATTTGGAAAGCAGCTTCAACCAAATCGCGCCCGAGTCGTTTCCCTACCGCCATACGTGCGAAGGACCCGACGACATGCCCGCGCACGTGAAGTCGTCGATGCTCGGTTGTTCGCATACGATCCCGATCGCCAAGGGCCAACTCGGCCTCGGCACGTGGCAGGGAATCTATCTGTGCGAACACCGCAACCACGGCGGACGTCGCAAAGTGGTGGCGACGATTTGGGGAGAGTAAGGGCGTTTATGATTGGGGATTGCTGATTGCTGATTATTACGATTGGCTTCCGTGAACTCGGAAACAAAGTATCACAGTGCATGCTGCTCGCCCCCTCCCTTGGCATATGAATTGCACTTGATTCCAGGCAGCTCATGTTCTTATTCAGGGAACTCCATCTCTAAGGAGCCACTGCCATGGCAACACCAGATCCAGAAAACACCAATCCTGAAACTGATAAAGACCCCAAACAAACACCCGTCCCGAAGGGGGACCCCGGCGATCCCACGCGAGAAACTTGGGAGCGGATCAATCGCGATAAGGTGCAAACGACCAAGGAAGAGATGCCGTCGCCTGATAAGCCTAAGTAAGAAAGTGCGACTACGGGACACAAAAAACGAGTGAGTGACCGCTCCGCTGCGCTGGTGCTTCGTGTCGCGGCTAAACAGTTTTGCGCTTCGCGGCTAACGCTGCTTCGCCACAAATCCGTGGACGTGGACGTCGCCGTCGAGCACTTCAATCTCAACGTCTGTTAGGCTGTGTGCGGCGTTCATGTCGGACAGGCCGGATCCCGCAATGGGGGAGAGCGCGTCCTTGCCCCCGGCGAGTTTCGGTGCGATGAAAGCATGTACTTCGTCGATCGCCTGAATATCGGTGAAAGCCCCCAACACAAGCGAGCCCCCCTCGACCAGCAGATTCGTTAACCCACGTGAACCAAGCTCGTCGAGCAATATTGTGAGCTGCTCTTGCCAAGCCACGACGGGCAATCGGTAAACTTCCACGCCCCGTTCTTCCAATTCCTTTACGCGAGTCGGAGGCGCGGTATCGCGGGCGACAATCATCAACGGCACTTGGTGGGCCGTGCGGACGAGCTGACTCTCCAGAGAAATCGAAGCCTCCGAATCGAGCACGATACGGGTGGCAACGCGCGGCCCCGGCGGTCGCGCGGTCAGCAGCGGATCGTCCCGTTCCACGGTCACGCGGCCGACGAGAATCGCATCGACATTCCCACGAATGCGATGCACCAACGCACGGCTGGCATCGCTGGAAATCCACTGGCTGCTTCCCGTGTGCGTGGCGATTTTGCCGTCGAGCGTCATGGCCCATTTGGCGATCACCCAGGGTTGGCCCTTGGTCATCCGCTTGGTGAACGGGGCAATGATTTTTTTTGCGGCCGCGTTGTTTTCGCACACGTCGACCGCGATCCCCGCTTCACGAAGCTTGGCGATCCCTTGGCCGGCAACCTGGGGATTGGGATCGACGCAGCCGACGATCACCCGCGCGACGCCCGCATTGATGAGGGAGTCGATGCAGGGGGGCGTCTTGCCATGGTGGCAGCAGGGTTCCAGCGTGACGTAAAGATCGGCACCACGCGCTTGATCACCGGCCGCGGTCAGCGCGACGATCTCGGCATGCGGCCCGCCAAACTTCTGATGCCAACCTTCAGCGACGACTTTCTCTTCACGAACGATCACGCAGCCCACGAGCGGATTTGGTTCGACGTAGCCCCGCCCCTGCTCGGCCAATTCGAGCGCGCGAGTTAGGAATTGTTCGTCGTGAGGTTGGAGCATAAGAAAACGACTTGTTAGCGTCACTCGATATTAGCCGCGGGCGGAAGCCATCGGTGACCCGAGGGATTTGGCTCGCAACTCTTTTTCTAGTTGATAACGTGTCCTATTAGAACACTGATTCCTCTCGTCGCGGAACTCCGATCGGAATGACATCGTTTAAGGTGTCCAGATCGCTGACTTTTCTTCGACGGGCGATGCGGCTTCGTCGTCCCCCGGCGTCCACAAACCGCTGCGGGCGGACGACGCTTCGGCACGACCCGCCGGCATCGCGAGCGGTGTCGGCGAACCGTTGCCACGTGGTGCGATCAGACCCGCCGCGTAGAGCACGCGATAAGTCGC
>JBGTEU010000530.1:0-2308 GCA_041747595.1 Bythopirellula sp. | reverse complement strand
CCCGTTCGAAAATGCGAAGCACGTTGCCAGGTTGGCTCACCTCGAATCGCGGCAGCGGATCCAAGTAAGGCACGCGGCCTTCGTAAACGATTTCTTCGCTCGTGGGTTGCGGAACGTCTTGAATCCGCTGGGGCGTGCCGTTGCGTGCGTAGCTTTCCCCATAGCGAGGAATCTTGAACGGCACGGACCCATTATTATAAAGTGCCGCCCCCCACAACATGCAGCCATGGGTCATCATGCTTTTTTTGACGGCCAAGACTTCGCGCGCGTGGCAACTGCCGCAAGTTTGATCGGCAACGCGCAAGTCGCCGGGATTCACAAAGCGAATGAACTCGGGCGATTCGTGATTCAAGAGCGTATACGACCGCACCGGGTTGGCCGACGAACGCCAAGCGTCGGGGAACCGCGGATGGACATGCGCGGCCCATTCCGTCGTGGCGTCGGGGTTGCCGCCGTGGCAGTCGACGCAACCGAGTTTCACCGTTTCCTGACGGTGCATGTCCCCCACGTTCTCATGACAACACACACAACCGTGACTCTTGGCGGCCGCTTCCTCCGCCGTCTGCAAAGCGAGCCCAGCGAGCGGGGGTCGTAAGTCCCCTGCAATGCCAGCATCCCCTGCATCACCCGCCACCGCATGCGGATTCCACTCTTCGATAGCACCGACGTACGGAGGACGTAAAGCCTCTGCATCAACGACTTCAGGCGCCGGCAAATCCTCCGCCCAAGCCGCAAGGCACATCACCGCGAGCGCAGCGAGACCCGCGAAGAAAAGTCGCCAGCGATGGTGAGTGCGCGCCCACGATTCCATTCGGGCCGATCCTTGAGCTTGCCGCCTGAGATTTTCTGGCCGAGCAGGGTGTAAAACAGCCATGATCCAAGGCCGTCAATATGGCGTAACTTGGCAAGCAGGGTCAAGAGAAGTGTTCCCCCGCCACGGACTACGCAAATAGCCCGATCATCTTGGTCGGGGCAGCGAAGACTCCCATTTAAATCGCTTAGGGTCGTTCTCATACCAGTCGGCGATAAGCCTCCGTGACCGCCGCAGTGCCAAATTCGCGCTCCAGGCGGCGGATCGTGAAGTGGGCCCGCGCGATGTCCTGAAAGTGGCCGATGAAGTAGGTGTTGATCAGCGCCCCGCCCACGGCCCCGATCACCGGGATCGCTTGGGCGGCCATCTTCTCGCTCACCACCACGCCGAACCGCTTGCCGATCATGTTCAAGAGTTGCACCAGCGGCGGCGCGGCCCGATTGGCCAGCCCGTGCTGGGCGACATACTTCGTCGCGTCACCGATCTGTTTGCCCATCGCGATCCGCACGGCCAGGTAACCGATGTCCGTGTCGTCGTTCACCTTTTGGTTCGCTTGGTCGTTTGTCTTATCGTTTGTAGTAGCTGCCGCTGAGCCAGGACCGAGCGCGAGCACTTCCAAACAGGCCAGGCGAGCCTCGAGTTGGCTGAGGTCTTCCCCTTGGCTACGGGCGATGTCGGCCACGCTTCGCAGAATGAGCACCGTCGAGACGGGCAATTCCGCCGCGACGGTCAAGCCCCCCAGCGCCCCACCAGCCGCGCCGCTCAGTCCCGCCAACACCTTGTGCGACATCAAGCGGGGCTTTTTCGAGAGGTGATCATCTTTCCCCAACGACGTGACGGCGAGATCGAGGCCCTTCTGCAGCGATTTTTCCACGGCACTGGTGACCAGCCGCTCGGCCGCGGCGGGCAGCAACTTGAGCGACGCGGTGATCGGGGCCCCCACAAGCTCGGTGAGCCGCTCGGCCAACCCTTGATGTTCGAGGATACTCTTCGCCTCGCGAAGCTCCTGCATGGCGGCGGAACTGAGCGACATGGCGGGGGGGTGGTTTTCGTTCATGATTGGTTCACGGGTTGCTTGAAAACTCAGGCGCGTCGGGAGGCGTCAGCCTCACGCATGGAGAGCCGCGCAGATTGGGCGCGGCTGTAATTTGTCTGTCACCACTGCCACATCATTTATACGCAGACTGGGCACCAACGTGGCGAGGAAAAAAAGGGCGCGTCTTGTCAGTCCTTCCCGCGCAGCGTTTACCCTCGCGGAGGCGCAGGCGCGAGCCCAGATCCCCGATTCCGCAATCCGAATTCCGCATTTCAACGGTCCTTCCCGCGGCGGCACGACTTCAGGTTGGTCAAGACGGTCAAGACGGTCAACTTGGCAGGCACTTTTTCCGATCCAGCCGGCTGAAAATGCAACGCGAGGGACTGAAGTTTCCGATTGCGTGCAAGATTGAGGGCTGTCGGCTCTTCGCCATCGGCCTGATGCCCAAAGCCGATAGCCAA
>JBGTEU010000529.1:0-3201 GCA_041747595.1 Bythopirellula sp. | reverse complement strand
GATATTGGACTCGCGGATGCTCGCGAGTCTGCGCGAAAGGCCCGTGTGGAGGCTCGGGCAGGGATAGACCCCATCGAGTCGCGGCGCGCGGAAACACGCAGGATTCCAACCTTCGTCGAATGTGCCGCCCGCTACATCCGATCGCACCGGCACGGTTGGCGTAATCGAAAACATGCGCGGCAGTGGGTGAGTACGCTCAAGACCTACGCCCGACCTGTCATCGGTTCGAAAAAGGTGGACAACATCACCACCGACGATATTCTGACGATTCTCACCCCCATCTGGACGACCAAGACCGAAACTGCCAAGCGAGTTCAGGGGCGCGTTGAAAACATCCTCGACTATGCGGCCGTGCACAAGTTCCGCGACCCTGTGAACCCCGCGCGCTGGCGCGGACACCTCGACCAGCTCCTTCCCCGACCGACCAAGGTGCGCCGTGTAGTCAACCACCCGGCAATGCCCTACTCCGCCACGCCGGGCTTTCTGGCCGAATTATCGACACGGGAAGGTATCGCGCCACGTGCGCTCGCCTTCCTGATTCTCACCGCCACACGCACGGGAGAAGCAATTGGCGCGACGTGGGACGAGATCGACCTAGACGCCAAGGTCTGGATCATTCCTGCCCGTCGCATGAAGACGCAGCGGGAGCACCGGGTTCCATTGTCCGCCCAAGCTGTGGAGATTCTTCACGACATACCGCACTACTCCGACAACGCGCACGTCTTTCCCGGTTCCCGCCAAGGCCGCCGACTATCGAACTTGGGACTCCTGCAGGCCATGCGCGGCATGGGGTATGGGGTGGGCGGCGATCGGGGCGACTACGTACCCCATGGGTTCCGATCCAGCTTCCGCGATTGGGCGGGAGAAGTCTCCAGTTTCCCCCATGAGGTTTGCGAGGCGGCTTTGGCGCACGTCATCGGCAACAAGACCGTCGCGGCGTATCAGCGCGGCGACCTGTTCGAAAAGAGAAGGAAGATGATGAGCGCGTGGGCGAACTACCTGGATCACAAGGGGGGCGCGGTGACCAACCTTCGACGGTTGAGAGCCCAAAGGTAGACCTGCCTCCGGCTTGGCGAGATCCAATTATCTCGCTCTGGCCAGCGCGGAAAAGCGTGTGAGCGGAAAGTCTGTGACCTACGCGCTTGGGGCAACACCCTCGCGGGCATATGCCTGGAAGGCCGCATCCGGTCTTGCCCACGTTGTCGAGGCGTTGAGCGGGCAATCAGCAGTCAAGGTCGCCAACGCAGGCGCCCGGCCGATGGGTCGCCTGCGCCTGTTGTCGAGCCGTGAACGTCATGGCACGGACATACCGTTGTCAACTACAACTGCTTGAGCGTCTCCTCCGCGGTCCGGTCGGCAGCGGCCCGCCAGAGCCCCTCGAGCACGGCAGGATCGGCCACGATCTCGTCGAGCTTTACGGATTCGGCGGGACCGCCCAGGGGGAGCACGTTGTCGCCACCCTGCCAGAGGACAGTGCCCGCCGCGTCCGTGATGCGGGCCTGGATCAACAGGATGGGCACCAGTTTCCGCGAGAGGCCGTGCGGAATACTCAAACCGTAGCGCAGGATCTCGATCGACAGCACGGTCGTCGCGTCTTCATCATACGGGTAGCGTCCTTCCCTTCGGAGTCCCCGTTCGAAGGCGTCGCGCACGATGGTCGAGATGTCGACCCCGTTGTCGGCAGCGAACTGCCTGAGGATATCGGCCTCGCTCTCGTTGCCCGACGACGCCGCGGCAGCACCGATCGCGCCAAACATCATGCCGGTGCCAAGGCCCGGACCGACGTAGTACATCTCATCCGGCACGGTGACCTCGGGATCGACACGAATGGCCGAGATCACGACGTCCTCGGCCATTGACTGTTTCTGTGTCGATATACACCCGGTAACGGCGATCGCGACGAGAAAGAAGGTGACGAGCCGGGCGCACACACGGACCAGGGGAGTCATGCACAGGTTGTTTGCCATGTTACTGTACCGCGTGTTGTCCAAGAATCGACTGGACCGCCTGCAGCGCCTGGCCATCCCATGCCCGGCGGCTCTGGGCCACCTTCCTGACGTTGAACGTGCCGGTCACGGTAAACCGTACCCGGTTGCAGGTGATCGAGCTGCCACGGATGGTGCCGGTGATGGTGTTGCCGGAAATGGTGCCCTCGAGGCGGAAGCTGCCCATGCACGAGAGCCCCGGCTCATTGAACGAGCTGGCGGCGAGGTTCAGGATCAATCGGTTGCCCTGTACCGACCCTTGTCCCGAGAAATCGGTTCCCGGATCCGATACCACCGATCCGTCGCTTCGTATAAGGAATTCGAGCGACCCGATGACGCGTTCGGACGCACCGCCGCCGGATATCGTCAGGTTCGCGAGCCCCGTATACGTGCCGGCGAACGACCCTGCGCCGCCGCCACTGCTGGAACTGCCACTGCCACCGCAGGCGGCGAGTACGAGCACAACGAGCGAATAGAGAAAAGTGCGAAGCAATATGGTCACGTTTTTACCCCCGGTTGAAAGTATTTTTTGTGAAGGTTGTGGAGAACAGTATGGGTTGGGATGTCGGATTTCCGATTGAAACGATGTTTCTTGTCAAGGCATGGGCGTCCTATAGTCGTTGTAGTTTAGATGCTTTACCAAAGAATACCTTCGATGCCAGAGTGCAAACATGTAGACGGGCACGGGCGGGAACCCCTATCCTCAAAATTCGCCGAATGTCTAACGACGACAATGTTGTTGTATATATCTTGCCACCCAATGTTATGGATCGCTCTTGAAGTATAACTAGCGCCATCGAAGACCCTCTCGTCCGTTACCTAAAATCGGCCGAAAATGCATCCACTCAATTTTTTACCCACTAGTTCTTGACATTCCCCGAAACGAGACTTGATTTCCAAAAAGCCCCCAATATTAGAATCATAGTTATAAACAAAAATTCAACGCCATGAATAAGTCCTGCAGCTAGAAATAGCACCGGCCAAACTACGGAAAGTCCATACTCGATATAACTTCTCGGGACTAACAACGAATAAGCTACCCATACAATAATTACATAGATCAAAGAGGAAAATCTTAGCTTTCTAAACCCCTCTCTTTGAGAGACGCTAGACTGCTTTGCCCTAGTATACTCCTCACGTTGAGCTCTTTTCTCTGCTAAAAGCTCATCTCGCCTTAGCCATTCCTCTTCACTAAGAACATCCTTCGCTAATAATG
>JBGTEU010000528.1:0-4386 GCA_041747595.1 Bythopirellula sp. | reverse complement strand
ACAGTCAATGTTCAGCGACGTGAAAAATGCATCCGGCGGAAGCTCGGGTTTGTCCTCCCAAAGCCGCCACACGCCAACAGCATACTCTCCAAGCAAGATAGCTGCTTTCAACAACTTAACCGTAGTTCGGGATGGTTCTTGGAGAGCGGGCAGCGAATCAAAAGCAGTATCTGCTTGGTTCAATGGTTTAAATAACTCTATCGGTAAACCCCAGTTCAACAGTAACTGCCACGTGGCTTCTGCAGGAGTGCGAGGAAACACCTCGCGTTCAAGATTTAGCAGCGACTTGTCATTACGACTAGAATCGACTAGCAAATTCTCGTAGATGTTGGCATAAGCGGCACCGACGACCATTCTTGTTAGCGGATAAAGTTGCGCGGAGAAAACAATTCCATTGTCTTGGCCTTTCGGACGTTGAAGTTCCAGAATACGCGTGGCTGAGTGATAGCTTGCGATACTACGCCGCCTGGCGAACTCGTCATCGAACCAAGGCAACACCAATTTGGTCAAGCCAGCGAGCGTGCCAACGGAAAGTGCAACCTCAACAATCCGCCGCGTTCCCAGCCTGGCGATCGCTTCGTTCACATCAGTGATTTTTCGTCCTGTCCGAGCATACTGGTTACTATTTGCTGCACGCAACAATTCAATCATCAATACCACATCGCTGTCAATTTTGCTCGCCAAGGCACGTGAATCTAAATTGCTTGCGCCGATCAGTTCAAGAACCTCTTGGGACGCGTTGGATACGGGCCATAAGTGAGTCACATCCGCCATGCGAGCGTCAAAATCCTTAATGGAGATACGGGAAATTCGCGAGGAAACTGCTGACTGATCTACCGCCTTCGGCAGTTTCGCTGCCGAATCTACGTCATTGAGATTGGATGTTTCCTTCTCACATTTCAGTCGACGCCGGATGACAAGGCCCTTCATTTTTGCGGCAAAGGCCGCGTAATTGGTCGGCTTATATACAATGTCGTCGGCACCGCGAATCATCAAATCCTTGGTCAGCCGCGGTTCGTCAAGGCTGGAATGGGCGACGATAATTGGAATGTGCCCTGCTCCACACGCTAGAAGTTCCGTGACCAGCGCGTGGCCATGCTTGTTGGGCATGCACAAATCGGTGACGATTAGGTCAAATTTAGTTTGCTTTGCCTTCTCGAGAGCTTCGATACCATCGCTGGCCGGCGTGCAGTCGAATTGTTCTTTGCTCAATGCGAACATTACCGTTCGGCGGCTAATGGACTCGTCATCGACGACGAGCGCTCTATAGGGGGTCTCAGGCATAGCAGACTCCTGTTTATGACAGCGAGGGGGACGGCGACGTTGCGATCAGAGCAGATTCGAAATGGGTTACTCCGCCAAATCCTATGGGTCCAGGAGTGGAGATTCTCATCTGGTTGGCACCATCGGCGTACTGTAGACGAATCGCCGTCAGTTCAGCCTCTGCATCGAGGAACGCATCAACTATGGCAGGGTCAAAGTGTCGGCCGCGGTCCTTCGTGATGATGTCTCTGGCTTCCTCATGACTCATTGCGGCTTTGTACACGCGATGTGATGTCAGAGCGTCATACACATCTGCCAAGGCAACGATCCGGCCACACAATGGAATCTGTTCGCCTGACAGGCCGCGCGGATAACCGGTACCGTCATACCTTTCGTGATGCGTCAGTGCGATGTCCTTAGCCATCCGCAGAAACTTCGCATTGGGGTACTCCTGTAAGGCTGCGTCGAGTGTCTCCGCGCCGCGCTGCGCATGCGTCTTCATCACCTCGAACTCATCTGGTGTCAACTTGCCAGGTTTCAGCAGGATCGCATCTGGGATTGCCACCTTTCCAATGTCGTGCAAGGGGCTAGTCTTGTAGATCAACTGAAGAAATTCGTTGTCGATCGTATCTCGAAACTCTGGGACGGTTTGAAGCTGGGCCGCCAGCACATGACAGTAGATCCTCACGCGTTCGAGGTGCGCACCCGTTTCTGGGTCCCGAGACTCAGCCAATTTCGCCAATGCAAAGATCGACATCTGGCTGGTCTCGAGCTCAACGATTCGGCGACCAACATTCACTCGAACCTGCAATTCGCCGGGATTGAACGGCTTTGCAATGTAGTCATCCACTCCGGTTTCAAATCCAGAGATCGTATCGATCTTTCTATCGCGCGACGTCAACATGATGAAATACACATAACGGTTTAAATTGGCCTTGCGGATAGCGCGACAGAGATCGATGCCGTTCATTCTTGGCATCTGCCAATCTGAGACAACGAGTTGGTGGGAGTGTTCGTGAAGGAGCGATAGTGCCTCCTGGCCATCGCCAGCCGTCGTCACGCGATAACCCGCCTCCCGCAATGTGTGCTCAACGGTCCGCCGTGAAATGGCCTCGTCGTCAACAACTAACACATCCATCTTTTTCGCACCTGATATTTCGTGATAGCGCTAACTAGCTCGTTGCACAATTTCCTCACGATTGGTTCTGCACGCGGATGACAGGAATTTGAACGAGACATCTTTCCATCTCCTTCCGAATTCCGCCAACCAGCTGGGCAGTGCCTTCGATGTCTGCTGTCTTTCCAGCCGACTCAATTTTGGCAGCCAACAACTGCAATTGTTCTGCCCCAACGATGCCTGCGGCTCCTTTTAGTGAATGAGCTGCTTCGGCCATTGCCGTGCAATCCGCAGCAGCGGCATGCCTGGCGATCGTCTCAACGTGTCCCATTCCGCTCGATTCAAGCTCTTCTAACAGAGCGAGAGCGAATGACACACTACCCATACAGTTTGAGAGTAACACCTGTGAATTGATGGCCGCACCAGCTTCGCTGTGTCGGTCAGACGGTGTTCCATCTTGTCTGCTTGTGTTCATTTGAGTCCACTTGGCTGAATTGAAGCTACAGGTTCTCAAGAGTCTTTTTCACGATTGCGCCACTCATACTTAGGTTGCGGAATGGCAACGACGCACTCGATTTAAGAAAACTTCGCGCCGCAAAACTAGCCACCTGCGCGTGCAGTAGCGATTATCTTGGTAGTAGCGATGGGACGTAGCGACTTTTGGAGCACGACAACAGGATAATCGGCGGAATCTCTATGGGCATTGTCGGACTTGCCCACCCTGAGGCTCCCCTGAAGAGCCCCCCGAAGAAGATTGATGATCCATCCTTTCTCGACCCGGTATCAAAGCGGTCAGCTTGTTGAGACGTTTCCCACAAGGCTTGCGGCCTGGCTGGCCCTAACGGTTGGAGGCTCGAGGTAGTCAGCCAGAATCACCCTCAATTGCTCGCCGTCAATGGGCTTGCTGAGATATTTGTCCATCCCAGCCGCCAAGCATCGTTCCCGATCTCCTTTGAGGGCATTCGCAGTGACTGCCACAATAGGAAGTCGACTTGGATGCTGGTCGGCGGCTTCTCGCTTTCGAATCTCCTGAGCGGCAGTGAAGCCGTCCATTTCCGGCATTTGGCAATCCATCAGAACCAAATCGTACCGCTGCTTCTGTACGGCGGCCAATGCCTCTTCACCGTTTACCACCAAGTCGCTCGTGCAGCCAAAATGTTTGAGAAGTTCGATGATGTAGAGTTGATTAATGCGATTGTCTTCAGCAACCAAAACATGGCCGGCGAGCTTACCTGTTGCCTGGGGAACCATTTGCTTCCGCTCCTTTTCTATGGAATCAGCTTCCATAGTGGCATGCGAACTTCCTGTAGGTAGTCGATTACGTTGATCCTCAGGGCGGACGCTCTCGGAAATCACGACCTCAATCTCAAACCAGAATGTCGTGCCGATACCGACCTGGCTCTCCACCCCGATCTCCCCACCCATCAGCTCGATCAATTGCCTGCTGATGGACAGTCCCAGGCCGGTTCCGCCAAACTGGCGCGTGGTCGAGTTATCCACTTGGGAAAAGGACTTGAATAACCGATCAAGCCGCTCTTTGGGAATTCCTATACCTGTATCCGAGACGGCGAATCGCAGACACACGGTTCGGTCCCCTCTACCGACCCGATCCACGGCGACGGTGATAGTTCCTGAGGATGTGAACTTGATCGCATTGCCGATTAGATTGACCAACACTTGCCTCAACCTAATGTCGTCGAACAAACCCACCACGCCTGCCTCATTGGCAATTTGACAGTTCAGAACCAATTGTTTCATCCTAGCGGCATGCGACATGACATCCACCACATCGTAGATAAGCCTATCCAGTCGGCATTCGCGTGGGGCAAGTTCCAGCTTGCCGGCTTCAATTTTGGAGAGATCCAGAATATCGTTGACAAGTTGCAATAACAACTTGCCGCTCGCATTGCTGGCCACCACGTACTCCTGCTGTCTGGTGCTTAGCTGGGTTGTCAGAAGCAGCTCGTTCATTCCCAGGATGCCGTTGAGCGGCGTGCGTAGTTCAT
>JBGTEU010000527.1:0-6523 GCA_041747595.1 Bythopirellula sp. | reverse complement strand
AGCAAACAGAGATATGAACCATGGTAGCGCAATTGCTTCTGACATAGGCCAAACCATGTACGAAAAACTCAGTTGACCTCGCTCGATTTGAGCGGGGATTAAGCACCAATATACCGTCGCGAATCGAAAAACGTCAAAACGTTTGCGCGGATTGCATCAGGTCTGGCCCAACGGATCCGTTCGTTGGGAAGTCGGCTGTCCAAGCTCTTGCGCGAGCCCGATGAGAATTCCTTCCGGACCACGGATATAACAGAGCCGGTACATGTCTTGGTACTGGACGACCTTGTCGACAAGCTCCGCGCCGCGTTTCTCAAGCCGGGAGAGCGTATCGTCGATGTCCTCCACGGTAGAACGCGATGATGAATGCCGGAACGTGTCGCATAGGCATGATAACGACAAAGCTAAAGTGCCCGCTTTCAAGCGAGCGTAATTACGCCAGTATATCGCCGCGAAACCGATCTTCAACAACCTTCCAGCGCGGCCAAATCTTATATGGACAAATGTTCACATATCACGACAATGGGAGAAAATGCCGCCAGCCGTGAGTTTTCGGCCCAACAGGTGTTGAAAAGCTTTCGTGCCACAATGGCGGTACGTTCTTTGAATATTTGAGAGCAGGCAATAAATCGCTGATGCGCCGGAACTCGCTCCACTCGGTCCGGCCTACGGTTGCGCTCACGGTGCGCGCCGATTCGAATCGACCCCAGGAGCGTGATTCGTAAAACGCGCATGCCAAGTTGACCGTCTTGACCGTCTTGACCAAGTTGACCGTCTTGAAATGAGAAACTCATCGAACGAAACAGCGCGCGGCCAAACAAGGCAAACAAGGCAAACAGGCCAAGCAGAAGTCGTAAGTCGTTAGGCTTAAGTCGTAAGTTTCCTACTTTCACTTACGACCAACGACTTACGACTTACGTCTCAAGTCTTGCGCCTCGATCGACCACAACGAGTCGGCGGCGAGGCTAAACCCTGCGCGGGAACGACAAAAGGGCGGCGGTTTAGTACGTGGCCGCGACTTCGAGGAAGCCGGCGAATAGATTGTCCACGTCTTGCGAGAGGAAACCAAACAGCTCCTTGAACCCATGGCCGGGGATCAGTCCCGCGACGCCGGCCTGAATGATGAGATTGTCATTGAGCAGCGGCCGATATTCGATGCCGGTGCTGATGTCGGTGCCGATGTGTCGGTCGATTCCCGACTGGAAGACGAACTGCTCGAGCACTTGCGTGTGGTCGAACCAGAGCATGTTCAGGTTGTTGATCGAACGGAGGCGAGAGGTGATCTCCATGTCGAAGCCAAAGTTGGCGAGCATCAGGCCGGGATTCACAAAGTTGGTTTGTCCTTGGATTTTGCTCGACCGCAGATGAGGCACGAGACTGAAACGGTCGACCAGGTTCACGCCGTTTAAGCGGATTGCCTGTCGATTCCAATAGCTAAACTTGCCGCCGGCAAAGGCGGGGTTGTCAAAGATGGCGTCGAATCCTTCGGCCCGGCCGTCGAAGATGTCGTCATCGCCCGAGGCGTAGAAGGCCGAGGTGCGGAAGCGAATCCAATCGCGGTCGTAGGAGAGTTCCAACGCCGCCATTTGTGCGAAAATGTCGACCGCCTGGCCGGCTAGCGGATTAAGCGTATCGTGGCCCGTCACCAAGTAGAGCGCGTGGTTGATGTTGAAGCGATTGATATGGCCATCACCGGTCCAACCGAAATAGATAGAATCGACACGGTGCGGCATGAACACGCCGACGGGATCGGGCCGCACCAGAAAGCCATTGCGGTCAAAGACCAAGCCATCGCTGTTGTCTTGGTTGTAGTGGAAGCTGAACTGGGTGGTGTAACCGGGCCAAATGAAATCCTGGCGATAATAGTTTCCGATGAGCACGTGTTGAGGTCGGCTGTGCAGGCGATTGAGTTCGCTGTTGGTTTCCTTTTCGAGTTGGTCGAACAAGGCGAGGTTGTATTGGTCGCGATTGGCGTGGCGAGTGCCGAAGAGCCGGGCCCCCAGGTTTGTGTCAGCGAAGACGAAGCCGCGGAAGTCGCTGGAGAAAAGTTGCGAACCGACTCGCACGGAGGCGAAATCATAGTGGGGGCTCGTGTCGGCAATTTTCGTCTCGACGAACGCTTCTTCCAGCGTGATGAAATTGCGATACCGCGTGGTCCCTGCCCGGACATCGGGACTAACAATGCCCAACTCTTCGACGTCGAGATAATTGAGGTTTAGCACCGGGGCGAAACGAATCCGCCAATCAGCTGGCTTGAAACCCGCAGCGCCGTGCATGACGTCGACCGCAAAGCGATAATCGTTCCTAATAAAGAATTGGTCGGGATCACCGAAGAATTCTTCTTGAAAGGGGTCTTCGGTGGATTCGAAGGGGGTCGTCGGTGTCGGAACTTGACGAAATTCAAAACTATAACACGCGGTCGCCGTCAAATTTAAAAACGTGTGCTGACCAAGAATCGGATAATCGCCCTTGAACAGATTTTGACGATAGGGGTTGTACCACGCTCCACGAGCGTAGGGGGCATCTTCCTCGAACGGATCGCCGCCACAGAAAACACTGTGATCGGGTCCATAACGATCCCAGTTCGGATAACCGCCACGCCAACGGTCTGCCATCGGCACAAAGTGTTCGTCCATCTGGCAATCTTCCGGCAAAATGCCCGAGGAACCCGAATAGCCGACTGGCACTTGCCACGGCGTGGCGACGAACATCTCGTCGGGCTCTGTCGCTTCAAATTCGGGAGTCTCTAGTTCCAAATCTTCGCGTGGGGGTGGGCGCACAGGTAAGTTATCGCGTTCCTCCAAAAATCCCATGGCGAAGGGAAACGGCTCGCCGAGGCGGTAATCAGCTTTTTCCGAAGATCGCCCCAAGCTATCGGTGAGACTCGGAACGCGCTCCTTGAGCCATTCATCACGCACCGCGGGTGAGAGCTCGGGACCGCTGAGTGGCAACTCTTCGGAGGCGTTCGACATGCCGCACGACCAACACAATGCGCAGAACGAGCCGACGAGCACCGCGCGTACCGCGATCCTCATGATGTCGACCGACTTCATGTTGGCTGGCAATGAGTCTGCCAAAGTCACCTCACAAAAACACCCCTGCCGTGCGCAAGGCAATCATTCGCCGCATAAGATCTCCGCGCAGCGCACAATGAGCGCGCAGTTTGTGAGATCAGGTGAATTGCGGAAAGCCGAGAGCACCGAACTCGAAGTTGAGATAAGCAGAAGAGGCGGCAGACTTTAGCTAAAGCCTGGGGAGCGCACAACTGATAATAATTGGTGCGTTTGTATTAATCTCAATGTCTACTGCTAGCGGGTGCCTTGCTAGCAGATTTTTCTTGTCTATCGGACGCAATTGAACGGCTAGGTTTTCATGATGCGATTGACCGTTCCTACTGCGATGTTATCGGCGATGATTTTCATGCTAGCGGAACCGCTCGCGGCGGGGGAACTTCATCAAGCAAACCTCTATCAGGCCGCGACTTGCGAAGAAGTAGAAAGGGCAGGATGGCCCTGGTGCCATTGGGCGTGGGCCCAACCTCAAAACCCATGTGACTACACCGGCTACTACGTCGGTGGTGGGGCTCCGGGGCCTCGGTCGCGGGAACATTGTCCCGACGAAGGGACATGGGGCTGGGACTACCAAGGGAAAAAGCTGCCCCGTTTAGTCCGCCTGGGGTGGACCTGCCCCCCCCGTCGGCAGGGGGGTGAGGGATCGTATCAGCCTGACGGACCTCGCGTTATTGAGGCCATACACGAGCATTTCCACTCCAGACACGAAGCCGATTGAACCCCGTTCTCGAACGCAGACTTTTGAGTTCTTCCAAGGAGTCGTCGGGTGAAGGTAACTTGCCCGGTTGCCAGGCAGTCTCGAACCAATCGCACTCCTCGCGAAATGCATTGGTATCCGTGTGGGCCAGGTCGTTGCAAAGTCTTTGCGGTAAAGGTCGGGCATAAGGCGCTTCTCAGCGGGCCCCTATGCGAAGCAATAAACCATTGGCGAAGCAAAGAACCAATGGCGACGATGCTGCAAAAGACGATGCTATGAAAAGAGATGGCTCAGCTTGAGCCGGCCGATCTTCTCGCTCATAATAGCAGATTCGAGGGAAAAAAAGAGTGCAGGGATTTTCGGCACAATCCCCGCTTCTCAGCGAATTCGTATTCATGGCACTACTTACCACGGCGTGATTTATGCCCAATCTGGTCGCAACCGGACTCGACGACCAACAATATTGGCGTCGTGAGCTCGTCGAAGGCGAGGTGATTCGCATTGGCCGAGCCCCCCGCGAGGGTTGGGCCGTGCCGTGGGATGTGCTGATTTCCCGCGAGCATGCCGACGTGGAATTGGTCGCCCAAGGCTTGCGGGTTCGCGCGCTGGAAACGGCTCGCAACCCGATCTTGTACAACGAGCAGGCGAGCACCGAATTTGTCGCCGTGCCGGGGGATGAGTTTCAGATCGGCCGCACGGTTTTTCAGTATCATGATGCCGAGTCGGTCAATTCCGCGTCGACCACCTTCATCGAGCACACCTACACCAAGCGGGAATTGCGGGCGATCGGCTTCAAGAATTCGGAGCGTTGTCTGGAAACGCTCTGCGAAATTCCCCGATTGATTTCCGAGTCGATGGGAGACGATCAATTCGCCACGGAAATCGTCGAGCTCATTCTGGATGCCCTCCCTAATGTGGCGGCTGTGGCTGTGATTCAATTCGACCCATCGGCCGACTACGATTCGCCCGAGCCGAAGCTTATGCGCTGGAACAGCCGCAACGACCAAGTAACGCGTTTCCAGCCTAGCCGCCGATTGATGGCCCGCGTGTTGCAACGCCGCTGCAGCGCGATTCACCTGTGGGAAGACAACAGTCAGAAAACGCCCGGCTACACCATGAGCGGCGATCTCGATTGGGCCTTCTGCACGCCGATTCCCACGGCCCAAGACCGCTGGTGTTTGTATGTCTCCGGCAAACGGAAATTCGCTGGCATTGCGTCGGTCGAGTCGCCGACCGATCTCATCGGCGAATTGCGCTTCGCCGAATTGACCGCCAATTTCATCGGCTCGATCCGCAAGGTTCGCTGGCTGGAGCGGCAGCAAAGCCAAATGCGGCAATTCTTCTCGCCGGCGATTGTCGAGATGATGGTCAACACCCAGGCGACGACGCTCGAGCCCTTCGAAGGCGACATTTCCGTGATGTTCTGCGACGTGCGGGGCTTTTCCCGCAAGGTGGAACAGTCCCGCGATCGGCTCGATCAACTGCTGGAACGCGTCAGCCATGCGCTGAGCGCGATGACCCGCAGTATTCTGCGATTCGAAGGGGTGATCGCCGATTTTCAGGGGGATGCCTCGTTGGCGTTTTGGGGTTGGCCCAATCCCCATGAGGGAACCGCGCTGTCGGCTTGCCGAGCCGCGGCTTCGATTCACCGCACCTTTTACCTGGCGAATCAAGATCCCGATCATCCGCTCAACGGATTTCAAGTGGGGATCGCCGCCGGGCACGGGCACGCCATCGCGGGACGCATTGGCAGCGACGATCAAATCAAGGTCGGCGTCTTTGGACCGGTCGTCAATCTTACGTCGCGGCTCGAGGGAATCACCAAACAGGTGGGGGCCGCGATTCTCATCGACGGCGGCATGGCCGATCAAATCCGCGAGACGTTCCCGAAGAACGAAGCACGCCTGCGAATGGTCGCCCGCATGCGGCCTAAGGGGATGGACGACCCGGTCGACGTCTATCAGTTGCTTCCCATCGGCGTCGGATATGATTCGATCACCGACGAGGAAATCACCCAATACGAGCAGGCCGCGCGGGAAATTATTGCCGGCGATTGGGAAAAGGCCCATACGCTTTTGAAAGACGTGCTCCCCGACGATGGCCCGGCAAACTTTCTACGCACCTTTCTAGCGGATCACGGCATGAAACCCCCCACCGATTGGGACGGGGCGATCAATCTGCAGGCCAAATAACCCCCTGCGCCAGGCCCGCGATCGAGTGGCGAAGCGCCCCCGCCAACCACTGCAACTAACTAGTCTGCCGTTAAGTGTTGCCGGTTTCATTTCACCGTTCTCTAATTTGAAGAAATCGAAATCGCCACTTAGGCAGGACGCTTGCACTTTTTAACCACGAATCTAACGAATCCCACGAATTTCATGTCTTCCGAGTATTATTCGTGCAGATTCGTATCATTCGTGGTTTCCTAAAACTACGTGTTTATTTTCGAGATTAACCTTCCCTCCTGCTGCTTGGCCTGTTTGCCTTGTTTGCCTTGTTTGGCCGCGCGCTGTTTTGTTCGCTGAGTTTCTCATTTCAAGACGGTCAACTTGGTCAAGACGGTCAAGACGGTCAACTTGGCAGCGCGTTTTACAAATCACGCTCCTGGGGTCGATTCGAATCGGCGCGCACCCCGAGCGCGACCGTAGCGACTGTCTTTAATTTCAAGAGTAGTTATTGAGATTCCAGGGTTTATTTTGCTTGAGGATGGCATTGAGGATGAGCAGGAGCTTTCTCATGCAGGCCGTTAATGCGGTCATTT
>JBGTEU010000526.1:0-7183 GCA_041747595.1 Bythopirellula sp. | reverse complement strand
TGTTCGCACTGCTGTTGGATCAGAACGCAGAGATTCGCGCACTGCAATTTGACTCACTCGCCACGACGATCCCGCCCGACGTGGTACAATTGACCCGCAGGCTTGCCCCGGTGGTCGATAAGATTGATCCGCGAACGCGATTGCCCCTTGTGGATTTGGCACTCCCCGCGCTGCGGACGATGACGAAACGGCAATACGCCGAGTTTCGCAACGCATTCAAGAAACTCGTGGAAGCCGATCAGAAAATCGCCCTGTTCGAATGGTCGCTGCATCGGGTTGTGCTGCGGCATTTGCGGCCCCAATTCGAACAGGTGAAACCGCCGCGAATTCAATATTACAGTTTGGTGCGGCTGGGTCGCGAAATCGGCGTGCTGTTTTCGACGCTTGCCTATCTCGATCATACGGGTAAGCGCGCGGAACATGCCCACCGCCATGCGGCGTCGATGTTGCCTGACGTTCAGGTGCCGCTACTTGCGCCCGCGGAATGCACGTTACCGGAATTGCAGAAAGCCTTGGCCACTCTCAGCACCGTGGCCCCCAAGCAACGGCAACACATCATCGAAGCCGCCGCCGACCTGATTTGCTACGATCACGACGTGTCGATCAAGGAAGCGGAACTATTCCGCGGGATTTGCGACATGCTGGAATGCCCGATGCCTCCGTTGTTGCCCGGGCAACCTTTCAAGGCGACAAATCGCGGCGCTTAAGACATGGGAAATCGGCTCGACAATCTCCGCCACCGATGCGAATTGCTCCGCAAATTGCGCGAGTTTTTTTATGAACGCAACTTCATCGAAGTCGAGACCCCCCTGCTCTCGCGGGAAGTCATTCCCGAGCTGCACATCGAGCCGCTGCAACTTGAGAGCCGCGATTCGACGAATCGTAGGTCATGGTTACAGGCGTCGCCCGAACTCCACATGAAACGGCTACTCACCGAGGGCCTGCCGGCCATCTTTCAGGTGACACGGTCGTTTCGTGCGGATGAAATCGGCACACTCCATAATCCTGAGTTCACGATTCTTGAATGGTATCGCACGGGCGACGACATGCAGGCCGGAATGTCGCTACTCGATGATTTGTGTGAAACGTTGCTAGGCACTCCACCCGCGGTGCGCACCAGCTATGCGGATGCATTTCAATCGCAACTTGGGATTTGCCCCCACACGGCAACCTGCGAGGAGCTCGCCGCTTGCGCTGAGCGACACGGAATTTCCGCCGAGGGAATTCGCCAAACCGATCGCGATGAGTGGCTTAACCTGTTGCTCGTCACGAAAATTGAACCACGGCTCGGTTTGCAAGGTCCAGAACTCTTATTTGATTACCCCGCGAGTCAAGCATCGCTCGCCAAGACGGTGATCCGGAACGGAATCGAAGTCGCCGAGCGGTTCGAACTTTATTGGCGAGGCGTCGAACTGGCGAACGGCTATCACGAACTCACCGACGCGGCAGAACTCCGCGCACGCTTTATCGAAGTCAATAATGCTCGCGCAGCCGATGGCCGCCCTGCCCTGCCGCTTCCGGAGTCTTTACTGTCGGCCATGGAGCGCGGTCTGCCCAATTCGACGGGGTGCGCTCTCGGTTACGATCGGTTCGTGATGTTGGCGTTGGGGACGGAATCGATTGGGGATGTGATGGCTTTTGGTGAGGGTGTGGTATAATAGATTTAAGTGCTATGTCTATCGTTACTCGCGAGGTATGTGATGAATACTATCGTTCTCGATAATGAAACCTTCGCCTGGTCCGTTCAGCATTTGCTCGAACAGGCTGCAAATGGAGGAGTAAAGCTATTGGATAGCACTGGTAAAACAGTCGCATTCTGCTTACCACCTTCTGATAAGGAAGCATGGATCTATGCGGAGGCAAATCTGGATATCGACGAAAATATCGACGAAGTTCGACAGGCCCTGTCACGGAGCGGCGGAATAACGACCGCAGAACTTTTGAGAAGAGCTGCGGCTGCAGCCAAGGAAGCGGCCGAGAAATGACTCGGTATACCGTTGTCTGGGATTCACAGCTTGAGAACCAATTCACCAGTCTCTGGGTTGCAAGCGATTCTGTCACCAGAGAGTTGCTTTCAGAAATTGCAAACTGGGTCGACTTCAACCTGAAAGAAAACCCGGAAGTCCAAGGGCAACTCCGTGACGATCTGGCAGCAAGAATCCTAGCTGTACCAATTTCCAACCCGCTCGTTCGGGTGTTTCTGACTTACAAAGTGTCCACGCCCGATCGGCTGGTCCAAATCGTTCGCTTAACAATACGTAGCGGCCCATAGCTTTTGACATGCCGAAGATTTTTTCGCTGCTCTGGGGTCTGGATGACTCCCTAAGAGTTCGTCACTCGATACATGCACGAGGAATAACAGATGGCAAATCTCTCACTACGCATGTGCGATGACCTCAAACGCAAGGCTCAGAAACTAGCCAGCAAGCAAGGAGTGTCGCTCAACAATTTTATCAATTCCACGATTGCGGCCTCGGTCGCCCAGGAAGAAGTTCTTCGCTTCTTTGACGAGCGCTTACGGCACGTTGACGTGGACGAACTCCAGAAGCGTGTCTTGGATTTCATGAAAAAGACAACACCTGGCGATGGGCCGACATCCGACGAAGTACGACAAGCCTTGGGGGGGATGAGCTGTTGGGAGTCGAGCTGGTGCTCTTCGATTTCTGGAAAGCACTGGTTGCCGAAGAAATTCTTGCCGAGGAAGAAGACGAGGAGTTTTCTTAAGTCCTACCGGGATGCACAAATAGGTCATTCTGGTAAGAACTCCGCGACTGGTGGAATCAAGACTCCTGGCATTCCACGTAGCGGAAACAATGCACTAAATGGTCGTTCACCAAGCCCGCCGCTCGCATGTGGGCGTAGACGATCGTGCTTCCCACGAATTTGAAGCCGCGTTGTTTGAGGTCTTTGCTGAGCGCGTCGGATTCCTTGCTCGTGGCGGGGAGTTGATCCATTCTTCTCCAGCGATTCACCTTGGGCTTACCGCCAACAAAACGCCAAATGTATTTGGTGAACGAACCGAATTCCTCTTGCACGTCGAGGAACGCCCGGGCGTTTGTCACTGCCGCAGCCACTTTGAGCCGATTGCGAACGATGCCCGGATTCAACAAGAGCTTCTCGATGCGTTTCTCGGTAAATCGCGCGACTTTTTCCGGATCGAAATCGGCGAACGCTTTGCGATAGGCTTCGCGTTTGCGGTAGATCGTGATCCAGCTCAGGCCCGCCTGGGCGCTTTCGAGCGTGAGGAATTCAAACTGCTTGCGGTCGTCGCGCACGGGCACGCCCCATTCCGTGTCATGATAGGGAATCAGTTCCCCGCCACCGGCATATTGCCATTCACAACTTCTCCGCGTGCGTGCCATTAGGATTTTACTCGCTCGTACATTTCAAAGGTGTAGTCGTAATCGTTGAGGGGATCGGCCGTGTGCTTCGACTGCTCCTTCAGTTGCCACTCTTGCCAATCGACGGCTGGAAAACTTACGTCTCCCTCCACGTTGGCATGGATGCGGGTGAGATACAACCGCTCGGCGCGCGGCAATGCCAACTCGTAAATTGCCCCCCCGCCGATGATGAACAATTGGTCCTGCTCGCAATCGACCCGGCTCGCTTGGTGCAACGCGTCGTCCAGGCTCCCGGCAATCAAGGCCCCGGCATCCGCGGCTGGATAATCGCCGTTGTGCGTAATCACGATGGAAGTGCGGCCCGGCAGCGAACGGCCGATGGATTCCCACGTCTTGCGGCCCATGAGAATCGCGTGGCCCATCGTGAGCCGCTTGAACCTGCGCAAATCGGCGGACAAGTGCCAGGGCAATTCGCCGTCGCGGCCGATGATGCCGTTCTCTGCCATGGCAACAATCAAAGACAATTTCATACGGCAACCGGCGCGGAGATGTGGGGATGGGAATCGTAAGCGACCAGCTCAAAATCCTCGTAACAGAATTCGAACAAGCTCGTCACCGCCGGGTTGATATTCAACCGCGGCAGCGGTCGAGGGTCACGCGTGAGCTGCAAAGTGGCCTGTTCCAGATGGTTGTCGTACAAATGGGTATCGCCCAGGGTATGCACGAAATCGCCCGGCTCGAGTCCCGTCACGCGTGCCACCATCATCGTGAGCAAGGCATAGGACGCGATGTTGAACGGCACTCCCAAAAACACGTCGGCACTCCGCTGATAAAGCTGGCAGGAAAGCCGCCCTTCGGCCACGTAAAACTGAAAGAGAAGGTGACACGGCGGTAACGCCATTTCCGCGACGTCGGCCGGATTCCACGCGCTCACGATGAGTCTGCGTGAATCGGGGTTCGTACGTATCGCGTTCACGACGTCGGCAATCTGGTCGATGCTCCGACCATCGGGAGCCGCCCACGACCGCCACTGCTTGCCGTACACTGGGCCCAACTCCCCTGCGGCATCGGCCCATTCGTTCCAAATCGTCACGCGGTTCTCGGTGAGATAACGGATATTAGTTTCACCCCGCAGGAACCACAAGAGCTCGTGAATGATGGACCGCACGTGCAGCTTCTTGGTCGTCAGCAAGGGAAACCCTTCCGCCAAATCGAATCGCATCTGATAGCCGAAGATGCTGCGCGTACCGGTGCCGGTGCGATCGCTTTTAGCGACGCCATGATCGTGTACGTGCTGCAGGAGTGTCAGATACTGTTTCATTGCTGATGGCTCGGCGGCTATTGCTTGCCCAAGAGTTCTTCCACGACTTTCGCCACCAGGGCAGGATCGTCTTTTTTGCGAATATGCTCGATGCGGTCCGCCGCGATGCCGACTTTTTCTAGCACTCCCACCACTTGGTTCCATTTCGTCTGGCGGCTCTTGCCTTCGGCGAGATAAAGATCGGTCACCAATTCGCTGAGCCGCTGCAGAGAAATCGCATCGCGGTTGTCGTAGTAGTTTTTGATGACTTTCTGTTGGTATTTGGAAAATTCTTTGGCCATAATTGATTGCGGGATGAACTCTGCGTGATAGTGTACGAAAACAAGCCGCGATTCCACTTTCCGGCATGCCCGTGGCGCGGTAAATTATCCTACTCTCCGGCGCGCCGCAACGGTAGCCGCGCCGATCCGCGACTCTCCACTGTAGCGAAGGTATGATTCTCGATGCCGGTCGTCAAATTCATTAAAGAAAAAAAAGAAATCGAAGTCCCCGTCGGTGCCAACCTCCGCAAGGAAGCGATCAAGGCCGGGGTCAACACGCACCAAGGGCTCAACGGCTTCGGGGCCTCGCTCAATAAAGTCCTCAACTGCCACGGACTGGGACAGTGCGGCACGTGCCGCGTGAAGATCGTCAAAGGCATGGAAAACGCCAGCCCCATGGGTTTGATCGAGAGTTGGCGGTTTCGTTTCCCCGTGCCGACGCCCGTCACTCCCTTCGCGTTGGATCCGATTCCCGCCATGGCCTGTATCGGCAACGAAGCCACGATGCGGCTTTCCTGTCAGGTGACCGTCGAAGGCGATATGGAAGTCGAAACCGGGCCCGAGCTGGATCTCTACGGCGAGAACTTTTTTAGTTAGATTGATGGCTGTCGGTACAGGCGAGCGGTGGACGTTAGCCCACTGCAATTACCGGGCACTTACATACCCGGCTCGCCAGAACAACTGAAAGCTTCCTCCCATGCGCCAAGTGATCGCTATCGTGAAACCCTTCCTCGCCGAGAAAATTCTCGAAGGTCTGCGCTTGGCACCCCTCGAGGCGGTTCACGTTCGCGAAGTCAAAGGGATGGGCCGGCAAAAAAGTTACCTCGACCAATACACCGAGAGCGAATACTCCGAAGCGTTTCTACCCAAAGTCGAAATTACCGCCTGGGTGGAAAATTCGCGGGCCGAGGAAGTGATCCGCAAAATCGTCGAGCTCGCTCGCACGGGTCGAATGGGGGATGGCAAGATCCTAGTGCTGGCCGCGGAAACTCCTGAACCACTAAATCTTTGAAAATCCTCGCTTAAAGTTCCCTATATGCCATGTCCATCTTGAAAAAACTATGCTTGTTGCCCTTAATTGCGATGAGCGTTGCGAGTGTCGGCATGGATGCAACTCGTGCGGAGGACCACCAACTCGCGCCGCCCGAGATTTTGCCTCGATCTGCCTGGCAGGCTCAGCCGGAAGATCCTCGATCGGGTTCATTGCAACCGATGGGCACCGTCAAGCACGTGAGCGTTCATCACACCGCCGTGGACAATTTGCGGGGAGATGGCACGGCCGAGGCGGAACTCCGGGTCATACAGCGTGGTCATCGTGATGAGAACCAGTGGGGCGATATCGCCTACCACTATTTGATAGCGCCGGATGGCCGCGTATTCGCGGGACGCTCGACCGAGTACGCACCAAACAGTGGCACACGCTATCTGAGCGAACAGCAATGGCGTGAGAATCCGATTTTCACGCCCAAAGACGTGGAGCGTGACCCACAGATTCTCAATGTCGGAGGAACGACGCATCTCCCCGAGAGCACAACCGGTCCGCGGCCAGCCAATGTGGCGGGACACGTTACAGTTTGCTTCTTGGGCAATTTCATGGAAACCGAGCCAACGGACGCGGCCAAAGAATCGTTCATTTCGCTGTGTGCTTGTTTGTTGCGGCAATACAAGCTCGACGCCAACGACGTTTGGCTTCACCGCGAAGTGGCTTCCACGCTTTGTCCCGGCAATGCGCTCTATGCTTGGCTACGTAACTATCCGACAGGCGAACGCTATTCGCTTGGTCCAGGGCTAAAGCAGGTGCAAGCGCTGATGGAAAAGTAAGAATCGCTTCTGACGTTCCGAACAAAGCCATTTGGCCGCGCGGTTCGAAGGCCGGTTAAGCAATTTGGGAACGTACGATCCCTGGAAAGTGGCAGCCGAGCAACCACAGTACGAGCCATTAGTAGCGATCATTTAGGAAACAGCGTGGTCTGTTATCGTTATAGGGCTTGTCGTCTTGCACCCACTCATTCCGAGTGTAACGACCAATCCCGTAATCGGTCGCCGTCATAACAGGGGCGAATACTTCCGACTCCAGGCGTTGCAGCGAGCATGCTGGTTGTTGCCCCAGCAAGTGTCCTGAGAATTTGTGGAACTCCTTGACACGAGGAACGTTTCGACCCCGTGGCATGTTATTTGCGGATTTTTCCTTCGCATTCTTTCAAATTTTTCCAGTCCGGCTAGTCAGGTTAGAACGGACTGAACCTGTAAAGGAGTTGCCA
>JBGTEU010000525.1:0-3773 GCA_041747595.1 Bythopirellula sp. | reverse complement strand
CTGCCCCGCAGCGAACAAATTCCCGGCGAGACGCACCATGTGAACGAACGCGTGCGGGCCACCGTGTTTGAAGTTCGCAAGAGCGGCAGCCGCATCAAAGTGATTCTGAGCCGTGCTCGTCCGCATTTGGTACAGCGTTTGTTCGAGCAAGAAATCCCTGAAATCATCGACAGCGTGATTGAAATTCGCGCGATCGCCCGCGAGCCGGGTTACCGCTCGAAGGTAGCGGTGAGCAGCAGCGATCAGCGGGTCGATTGCGTGGGGGCTTGCGTCGGCGTGCGCGGCAACCGCATTAAGAACATCGTCGACGAGCTCGGCGGCGAGCGAATCGACATCGTCCGTTGGGACGACAACCTCGAAGTGCTGATTCCCAACTCCCTGCAGCCCGCCGAAGTCGAACAAGTGATTTTGTGCCGCATGTTGGGCCGGGCGATTGTGTTGGTCCGCGAGGATCAACTCTCGCTGGCGATTGGCCGCCGCGGCCAGAACGTCCGCCTAGCGAGCAAGCTTTCCGGCTGGGACATCGAGATCATGACCCAGGATGAGTTGGCCGAGTCGATTGATCGGGCCGTTCAGGGCTTTAGTTCCCTCGAAGGGATGCAACAGGAAGTCGCCGAGCGGTTGGTGGAAGAAGGTTTCTTGAGCTACGACGACCTCTCGATCATCGAGCCCGATGACTTAATGGAAATGGGCGGTCTCACGGAAGAGCAGGTGAATCTCATCGTGGAGCAAGCGGAAGGACGCGCCGAAGAGGCCGAAGCCGCCGCCGCTGCCGCTCGTCGGCAGAAGCGTGAAGATGATCGCCTCGCGGCGGCAAACGCCGTCGAAGAAACCCCGGCCTCCTACGAAGGCGAGCCAATTGCCGAAGGTGAGCAAGCTGCCAATGGCGGACAGGCTCCCGAAGGCGAACAGGCCGCCGAAGACGGGCCGGCAGTCGGGGGCGAGCCCGTTACTGAAGGCAAGCCGGAGGGTAGTGCCCCTTAATTTCGATTTTGATTGTCGAGTTTACTGGAGGATGTTCGTTATGGTTTCCTAGGTTTTTGACACTAACAGCGGGCTGGTTGAATTTGCGAAAGCGGAAGTTTTTGCAAACCTGGTTCGCACGGAGAATTTGATTTGGCGTCCCGAATTTACTCATTGGCGAAAGAACTGAAGTTAGACAGCAAAGAGCTTGTGGATGTCTGCGCGAAGCTGGGCATCCGAGGCAAGGGCTCTGCGCTGGCAAGTCTGACGGACGAAGAAGAAGTCAAACTCCGCGATCACTTCAAAAACCCGGGCGCTGCGGCCGCCCCCAAGTCCAAGCAGGCGACGCCCGCTGTTGAGAGACCCAAGGAAGCCCCGCGGACCGGCAAATTGCCCGTGCTCGCCGCGCCGCGTCCCCACTCGCCGTTGGCGGGAATTCGCAAGAAGCGCCCCGATGAGGAATCGCCTACCGAGATGGAAGAAGCCGCATCGGCGGAAACCGCTTCGGCAGAAAGCGCGGCCGCTCCGCCTGCAGCGCCTCCCGAGCGGGAGCCCGCGGGTCGTGGACCGCTGGCCAGCGTGATGCGCCGCGACGAATACATAGGCCCTGGCCAGGTCGGTGGGAAAATGCCCACGATTGGCCCCAGCGGCACACGCGAAAAAGAGCGCGAATCTAAGCCGGGGAGCGGCGTCGCCCCGCGTGGACGGCCTTCGATTAAGTTGGCCCCCATGCCCATCAAGGACGTGCCGCCCCCCTCGTCCAGCACGGAAGTCCCCACCCAGAAGCCCGACCTGAGACTCCCCGCGGATGCGTTGCGTCCCGGCAAGACGAGTGGCAAACCCCTGGCCGCGCATCTGCGTCGCCACGAAGAAACACTCGATGCCAAGAAGCGTGGCAAGGTTGGCGAAGTTCCTCCCCCGGAGACGGAAACCCCCGGCGGAGTCAAAGGACGTCGCGGTAAGGCCAAGGCACCCGGAGGAGAAGATGCTCCCATCCTGGGGGGTCGCGAACAGCGGCAACTCAGTCGCCAACGTCAAACCACCAAGGAACGCGAGTCGAGCGATGAATATCGCCCGCGCAAATCGCTGCGGCGTCCCCGCCGCGTGGGCACAAGCACCGCGGCACCGCGTAAGGAAAAAGTTTCGTTGCAGCTTCCCTGCACGGTCCGTGAGTTTTCCGAGGCGGCGGGCGTGCCTGCCAGCCAGATCCTGCGAATCCTCATGGAAGAAGGGGTGATGGCCAAGATCAATGCGCTGATCGACGCCGACATGACCGAGCTCATCGCCGCCGAATTGGGGGTCGATCTTGAGCTCAAGGAAGCGGTCAGCGTCGAGGACGAATTTCTCGCCGGCGTGCGCGATCGCGAGGACGGCGAAGCCGATCTCGTGTCCCGCCCCCCGGTGATCACCTTCCTGGGACACGTCGACCACGGCAAGACGTCGCTGTTGGATCGCATCATCGGCATCAACGTCGTGAGCGGCGAAAGCGGCGGCATTACCCAACACATTCGGGCGTACACCATCGAAAAAGATGGCCGGCAGATTTCGTTCGTCGATACGCCGGGTCACGAGGCGTTCACCTCAATGCGGGCTCGCGGTGCGAACGTCACCGACATCGCCGTGCTGGTTGTGGCCGCCGACGACGGCGTGATGCCGCAAACCGAGGAAGCGATCAGCCATATCCGCGCTGCCGAGGTGCCGATTGTGGTGGCCCTCAACAAAACGGACTTGCCCGGCGTGGACATCAACCGCGTGATGCAAGAATTGTCGACCAACGGCCTGTTGCCGAGCGAATGGGGTGGCGACGTGGAAGTCGTGAAGACCAGCGCGACGACCGGCGCCGGCATCGACGCCCTCTTGGATACGTTGCTTACAGTCTCGGAGCTAAACGAGTACAAAGCCAACCCCGACCGCCCCGCGATAGGCACCTGCTTGGAAGCCCAACAAGAAACGGGCCGCGGCGTGGTGGCGAAGCTCATCGTGCAGAACGGCACGCTCCGGGTGGGCGACGTCGTGGTCTGCGGTCAGACTTTCGGCCGCGTCAAGGCGATGTACGACACGCTCAACTCGAAGGTGCGTTACGAAGAAGCGGGGCCCAGCATACCCGTCAACGTAACCGGCTTTGACGAGGCGCCGGGCGCCGGGGATCACTTCTACGTGCTCGACGACATTGCCAATGCCCGCGCGGTCGCCGTCTCTCGTGCCGAGCAGCAGCGAACGGCTTCCTTGACCGATGGCGTGCAACATGTGACGCTCGAAAACTTGTTCGATCGGCTCGAAGGTGCCAACGAAATTCAAACGTTGAACCTGATTTTGCGGGCCGACGTGCGGGGTTCCATCGAAGCGATTCTGAAGGAGCTCAGCAAGCTTGAGCATCCCGAGGTTAAGGTCAAGTTGCTGCAAACCTCGGTGGGTGGCATTACCGAGGCCGACGTAACGCTCGCCGATGCCTCGGACGCGATCATCGTCGGCTTCAATGTCATCGCCGACGAAAAAGCGCGGAGCATGTCCGAGCAACGCGGCGTGCAGGTGCGTCGTTACGACATCATTTACAAGATCACCGAAGACATCAAAGCGGCGCTCGAGGGCTTGCTCAAGCCCGAGGAACGCGAAGTCGAATTGGGTCGTGCTTTGGTGCAGCAGGTCTACAAGATCAGCCGCGTGGGTGCGATTGCCGGTTGCCGGGTGCTGTCGGGAACGATTGCCCGCAATGGCCGGGCACGGGTGATTCGCGACAGCACGATCATCGGCGACTACGCGATCGACACGCTGCGGCGCGAGAAGGACGACGCCAAGGAAGTCCGCGAAGG
>JBGTEU010000524.1:0-3112 GCA_041747595.1 Bythopirellula sp. | reverse complement strand
GAAACCCCCCGCCTTGATGCTCCAGTAGCCCGTGGCAAGCGCGACCGCCTGCTTGTCGGCCAGCAACAACTTCTCGGCGGCGAGGGCATACAACGGCAGCTGCAACTGTCGACCGGCGAGCATGTCCTTGTCGGCGAGCTTCACCTCTTGGCCCGATTTGTAGTCGATAATGTTAAACACGCTGACGCCGCCGATTTGGCCCGTGTCGATGCGGTCGATTTGGCCGGTGAGTTTAATTTGCTCCGTGCCGAGATCGAGCGTGAAAGGAACAAGCGTCGACACGGCATCGTCCGCCCTGGCACCTCCGCGAGCCTTGGGCCCAAACCGTACTTCAAAGTGGGTGGGCGTCATAGGCCCATCGAAGCGCTGCCATTGCTTGCGGTAATGCATTTCCTGTTCGGCGTATTGGGGTGCCCAAGAGAGAATCTCGCGGCGCTCAATTTCACGCAGCGCTTCTTCCAACCCCCGCAGTGGAGTGGCGGCGATCGTGCGTTCCAGCGCATTGGCAAATCGTTCGACAAGCTCATGATCGGCGGGGACGGCCCCCGGCTCTCCCTGCTGTTCGTGTACGGCGGCGAGCACCTGATGCAGCAAGTTCCCACGCCGTAGGTGATCGCTGCGGAGAGCGATTTCTTCGAGCGGTTCGAGTTTGAGCACTTGCTTGGCGAAAAACTGATAGGGACAAGCCGCATAGGTTTCCAGCTGGCTGGGGCTCCAGAGATGTTCGGCATTGAAACGCCGTGCCAGCTCCGCTCGGACCGCAGGGCTGATGAGCACCCCTTCAAACGGGCCGAAGAGCTCTCGCTCGCTGCGGGAACCGACGCTCGCGATGCCCCGCAGAATCGCTCGGCCCAATGGGCGCATGGCGGGTTCGTTCACAAATCCCGCGAGCCATTGGGGATCGCCGTCGAGTGCCGCCGCAACGCCCGCGAGTCGCCAATCGCTGCGGCTACTCGGCGTGGTGGCGTTCTCAACAATTTCTCCCGCCGGCATGACGGTGGTGGAAATCTTGACGGGCTCGCAGCAACGCTCGAGTTCCGTGAGCAGGGGACTCGGTGTGAGCGACTGACCCTTGTCGTCGAGGGCGGGGTAGCTGAGCGTGAGGCTTTCACTCGCCCGGGTGACCACGTCGTAGAACAGGAGCATCGCTTCACCGACTTGCCGCTCGGCGAAGTTTTCCGTTGAACCACCGTCGGCGGCGAAGCGATGGACTTCCTGTTCCCGGTAGAGTTGCCCCGGTCCTTCGGCGCTGGAATACGATTGCTCGCCGAGTCCCGCAAGAAAAACGTGCTTCACAGAAATCGTGCGCGCCGATTCCGCGGAGAGAATCCGCACACGGCCGACATGGTCGGAGTCGCGAGGGAGGGCCACTTCATCGGCGGTCGATTGTAGCACTTCCAGAAATTCGCCGGCGTCTATTTCGCGGCTGGCGGCAGCGAAACGCTGATCGGTTTCCACAAGAGCCGAGAGCGCACCCCGCAATAATTTCCAGTGCGCTTGATTCTCAGCCTCGAGCAAACCCACGGCATTCAACAGCACTTCCCAGTGCGTGATCCAGTCGGCAAGAGTTGCGCGGTTCGGCAAGGTGGCCAGAAGCCGTACTAAGTTTTCCAGAACGGCCAAAGCAATCGAAGCATCTTGGACTAACCGTAAACGTTCGGGAGAAAGCTCCGTGGCGACTTCTGGCGCGGCGTTCGACCATTCGCGCAATTGTTCCACCACCAGCGTCCGCCCCGCGGGGAGCTGAGCCCGGCGGATGCAACGCTCGAGAGCCGTGCGGGGATGCCCCTCCCCTAGCCCCTCCCCAGAGTACTGGGGAGGGGGATTTGTGGAACCACTTTGTTGAGCATTCCGGGTCAGCTGAATGTGACGATTGCCGATCACATCCAGCAGCAACTCAAAAGGCCAGTCTGCAACGTGCAACTGCAAAAGTTTGCTCGCGGATCGAACCAGGGGGGTCGTTCGCAGCGAAGAGAATCTCTCGATGGTGTACGGCAGGCCAAAGTCGGCGAACACTTCGTCAATTCGCAGAGCGGCTTCATCGACCACCGGAAAGATCACGGCGATTTCTTCGGGCTGAGCACCGGAGAACAGCAGCGCTTTCATTCGTCGGGCGATCTCACGAATTTCTCCCTGGACACTGTTGGCGGCAAGAATTTCCAGGCCACGGGTGTCCGGCGTGGTAACAGGGGGCTCATCACAAAAAAGCCCCCCCTCAACAAACTCCAAACCCGCCGCACGGAAAAAAGACTCGCTTGCGGTTTCGCGCTCCAAGTGCGGAAACGACTCAAGCAAAATTTCCAACGTACGCCGCGGCTTATCGAACAACAACGTTCTTTGCGGTCGCTCGCTGTCCGCTCGATCGGCCGGCAGCGTAATCAGCAATTCCTCACTGTGATGACCAAGCAGCCGGAGCAGATCGTGTTGCGCGGTTGTGAAATCCGCGAAGCCGTCGAGCACGATCAGGCCAAACCTAAATCCCCCTCCCCGCGAGTTTTCAGGGGAGGGGGATTGAAGCTCCTCGCGCGCGGCCCAGAAGCGGCCTTCGGCGTCGTAAAGCCGACGCGAATGCAAATGCTCCTGATAGGCCGAGTAAATCGCCGCCACTTCGCAGTCGCGATCGTCTTGAACTCGCTCTCGGAAATCTTCCGCCCAAACGTCGCGGCGCTTGAGATCGGCAATGACATCGCTCACTTGCCGCAAGAATCCCGGCGTCCGCGCGACTGCCCCGAAGTGCGGAAGCCGTTTCTCCGCGGATAATTTTTCGACGATGTGCCGAAGGATTCGCAGCTTTTCCAATCGGCCGATCGCGCGGACCCGGCGACGCCCACGGGCGATGATTTCCTCGGCCAGCATCGCAAAGGTCGCGGTCCGCGGGTTGAGCCACGCACTGTCTGCGCGAGCCGCCAACCGGTCGCGGACATCCCGCAGAGCGGCGGGCGTGGGACCGATCCACATCCCCGCGGGCCGGGTCAGGTCGGTTCGCCACTGGTCGAGAAAGTCGCCAAAGCGCGCGACGGCCCGGCCGGTCTTGCCCGATTTCGCGGGGCCCAGAATCAAATTAACCGAGCAGCTTGGCACTCCGCAGAGTTCCCTTTCGTTCCATGGGGCT
>JBGTEU010000523.1:0-5156 GCA_041747595.1 Bythopirellula sp. | reverse complement strand
AGTCGCGGATTTGAATTGAACCCACGATTCCAGGCATAACGATATCCCGCGTTAGCGACATAGGAAAGATTGGGAGCACCCTCGAGAGAGGGAGGATTGCTGGGGCAGATCATGATTTCGATTTGCGGTAAATTATTCAGCAGATCAGTATTTAAATTACCGCCATTTTGAAGTCCGTTGTTGAACTGCTCAAACAATTGATTTTGTTCAATGTACGGAAAAGTGGTTACAGCCCAACTCGCCCGCGAGATAAAGTCACTGTTTGTAATCCCCAGCGGATTAATATAACCCGGCATGGTCTTGAGTGACGTCTCCCGTGTCTGAATCGCCGTTGAGAACTGCTTGAGATTGTTCTTGCACGTGTTGCTACGTGCCGCTTCGCGGGCCGCTTGGACGGCGGGGAGCAACAGTCCCACCAACGTGCCGATGATCGCGATGACCACCAGAAGTTCGACCAGGGTGAAGCCGGGCTTCAACTGACGACGATGTGAGTGCCTCATCTCTAATGTCTCCAATGCGGAAGAACGAGTGATTGGTCTTCTAAGCAATGCCCTGCCAGTCGTTGTTCGCTGCGCGCATAGGCCCAGCGATCAAAAATAGTAACGGGTCTCTGGTTCCGAAGAGCCGACTAGCACCCCTAATTCTCGCAAGTTTCCCGTCATTTGTCCAGCAATCCTTGATTTAGCGATTTCAGCCATGAATTTGCGTTGTTTGATGTCGTTCGTTGACTAAAGCTCTGGGGGCAGTTGTCGACGGGCCAGCGCCGTTGATATGTTGGAGTGCCACCGCAGGCGGCCACGAAAGACTCAGCCCCCTAATCAGCCCCTATTCCAAGCAGGAGAACGCACGAATGTCGATGTTCATCGGAGAAGCCCTCGCCGGCGACGGCAACGAAATCGCCCATATCGATCTGTTGATCGGCAGCAAGGACGGCCCCGTGGGGGCGGCGTTCGCGAATGCCTTGGCCCGGCAGAGCGAAGGACACTCCAACTTGCTCGCCGTGTTGACCCCCAACCTCGCCGTGAAACCCGCCACGGTGATGATCACCAAAGTCACGATCAAGGGAATGCGGCAAGCGGTGCAAATGTTTGGCCCCGCGCAGGCCGCGGTCGCCAAGGCGGTTGCCGACTCCGTGGCCGATGGCGTGATCAAAAAGACCGACGCCGAGAATTTGGTCTGCGTCTGCGGAGTGTTCATCCACCCCGAAGCCGCCGATGACAAGAAGATTTACGACTACAATTACGAAGCCACGAAAATGGCGATCAAGAACGCGATGGAAGGCAAACCGTCGGTCGACGAAATGATCGCCGACAAGGACAAAGCGGCCCATCCGTTCCGTGGTTTCTAGCAAGAAGTGGTGCCGTGAAGAAAGTCCTCGTTTTTCTCGATAGCGATCCTCAGCCGAGTGTGTTCGACAGCGTGGTCGCCGTCGACGCCGGTGTGGACCACCTGTTGCGTCATAACGCTGTCACGCCGGCGGTCGTGCGAAACCTCGTTCACGGGGCGATGTTCAGCCGCGGCGGCGAGGACCTCAAGAACACGGCCATTTTCATTACCGGTTCCGACGTCGTGGCCGGCGAGCAAATTTTGCATGCGACACGCGAAGCATTTTTCGATTCGATCCGCGTGTCGGTGATGCTCGATTCCAATGGGGCCAACACCACCGCGGCCGCGGCGGTCGTTTGTGCCGGTCGACATTTGCCGCTCGGTCCCGAGACGATTGCCCTGGTTTTGGGGGCGACGGGACCCGTGGGCCAACGCGTGGTGCGGATGTTGGCCCGCGAGGGGGCCGACGTGAGGGTCGCTTCGCGCAAGAAAACCCACGCCGAAGCCGTTTGCCATCGAATCGGCGTCACCGTGCCCGGGGCACGGCTCACCTCGCATTCCACCACCGATAACGACATGGCGTCGCTTTTGGACGGCGTGCAGCTGGTGGTCTCCGCCGGTGCCGCGGGGGTGGAACTCTTGGACAAAGCGACCCGCGAGGGGTGCACGACGCTGCAAGTCGCCATCGATCTCAGTGCCGTCCCCCCCGCCGGTCTCGCGGGCGTGGAACCGAACGACAAAGCGGTAAAAAAAGGCAAGCAACTTTGCTACGGGGCTTTGGCGGTCGGCGGATTGAAAATGAAAATTCACAAGGCTGCGATCCGCCAACTCTTTGAAACCAATCGCCGCGTGCTGGACGCCGACGAGATTTACAGCCTCGGCAAGTTGCTGGCAGACGCGAAGTAATGTGTAATGTGAGATGTTAGATTGCTGATGTAAGAATGCTGTTGTTCTGAATTCAACAATCACACATCTAACATCACAAATTATCTCCGTGTCTAAATCTCCCAAGCGACGTTCCGTCAATAAGAATTCGCTCAGCCTCGAGCGGTCACAGAGCGGCAATGCTTGGATCTTTTCTCATCCCCGCGAGGTGAGAGAATGTGCCGAGGATTTGGAGGAAGTCCGCGAGATGATCGCCGAGGGCGAAACCGACGTGGCCGTCGACGAACTACGATGGCTCCTGGACATGTGCCACGAGATGCTGGCCGCGCACTATTTGCTGGGCAAAATCGCGGTCGAAGTCGACAACGACATTTCACTCGGCCGCGGACATTTTGGAGCGGGCTACCAGTTGGGACTTCAAGCCTGGCGCCGCGCGGGGAAACCGACTCCCGTGGCGGCCATGCACCCGGCGAATCGGGTGTTCTTTGATTGCGGCCGCGGGCTGGTGTGGTGTCTGCACCATCTGCAAATGACACCGCTCGCCGTGGAGGTCGTCGAACAAATGTTGGCGCTCGACCCGAGCGATCCGCTGGCCCTCAAAGGGTGGCTCGACGAACTGCGAACCGAGGGTTTACAGATCGTGGAGCTCGGTGGGTTCTTTACAAAACAAAGCAACAAATAGCCGCGATTCAACGAATCGCAGGTCTTGGCTACGGCAGCGGAATATTCTTCAGTTCAAACTCGATCGGCACTTCCACGATCGCGGCCGGAGTGTGATAAACCCACGTGTAGTCGGCGAGCTTTCCCTCGGGAACGTCGAAGTAATAGGCGAGTCCCAGTGTCCGCCCCGATTGCACGGTCATTTCAAAACCCGCATGTTCGATTCTTTCCCCCGCTGCACTTTCTAGATACGTCGAATTCTGAAAATTCCAACTCCCTTGCGCGACAAAGGCGGGGAGCTTTTCGTCGAACTCAACGCGCATGTGCAGCTCGCATAATCCTTGATTTTGTCGGACGGCGGTGAGTACGACTTTCACGCCCCCGTCGGTTTGCTCCCCATTGGCGGCCTTGTCGAGATTGGCGAATCGCAACTCCGCCTGCCGTGTGGAGACCAAAGTCTTAATGCGGCCCTTGAGCGAACTGATGACTTCGAGTTGCTGCGCAGGCAGTTGCAGGGGCACGTGCATTGTGACGGCATGATTGTCACGCGCCGCTTCCACGGTCAATTCCCGGGGCCCCTCGGCGATCGTGACGGGAGTTTTCTCGTCGGCGATCATTTGCAGTCCACTCACCGCCTGCGTAAATACGAGGGGCCGTAGTCGTGGTTCCCAGGCGATCTCGATTTCCACGGTGGCTCGATGATCGCCAATGTGCCGCGTGCCCAAGTGCGAAGTCACCCGGCTTACGTCCAGGCGAAACGGACCCACATAGATCGCCCGACCGAAGCGGGGCGTCATGCCGCTCTCACGCAGACCGATGGGCAGGCCCTCACTCGAAGAATTGTTGAGCGGTTCGAGTTCCACGGCGTCGAGAAACTTGTCCACGAGGGGCCAAAACTCGCGGTCGCTCAAGCTGAAATTCCAAGAGAGGGGGATCTCGCGCGGGCCAAATCTGTGCGTTTCGTCGACGAGCTTATTGCCGGTCTGTTCTTCGATCTCCTTAAACACGCTCGCCAAATCAGAGCCTACCGTGATCAGCGTGAGGCGGGTCGGCTTGAGAATTTCTTCGGGAGTGGGTTCGGCCGCGCCTGCATTTTGTGCCACGAGCAAGAGGAGCGGCGAAACCGCAAGCGAGAAGCAATATCGGAGATAAGAATTCATGGTTGAGATTGTAACGCCTGGTGCGGCTGTAGCGAGTGCCAAGGAAGAACGTGAGCTAGACTTTTGCATCGGGCCCTCTCAAGAACTAACTGTCAAAGCTCATGCGACTTTCACTGATTTTCGTGGCATGGTTGCTGACTGCACCGGTCCAGGCCCAGGGGCCGGCGCCGTTCATGATGCTCACCCACGTCGGTGGTATAACGCTGGAGGGACAGCCGCTGGCCTGGACCGACGACCAGATGTTTCTCATGGGTCGCGACGGGCGGCTCTACGAATTCGCTCCCAAGGCGGCGCAGAAATCAAAAAAAACCGCCGGCGGCTTTCGTGGGTACTCGGTGGGCGAGATGCGCGAGCGGCTCCGCGAGGAGTTTCCCAAATCGTTCGACGTGAGCCACACGCAGCATTTTGTGGTGGTGCATCCTCGCGGCGAGTGGAGTGTGTGGGCCGACCGTCTGGAATCGCTCTACCGGTCGTTCAATCATTACATGTCGGTGCGAGGTTTCAATCTCGACGAACCGCGCGTGCCGTTGGTGGCCATCGTGTTCCGCAACGAGGGCGATTACTATGACCACGCGACGGCGAGTGGCACGCCCTTGCAACCAAATACGCTGGGTCACTACGACCCCGTGTCGAACCGCATTTTTCTTTTCGACGAGGGGCTCGAGTCCGACCAGGACTGGACGGCGAGCATCGACACGATTATCCACGAAGCGACGCATCAAACCGCGTACAACGTCGGGGTGCATCGCCGCTTCGCCGAGCAGCCCCGCTGGCTCGTGGAAGGGCTCGCCATGATGTTCGAGGCGCGAGGTTTGTGGGACGCGCGTCCCTCGCATTCGCGGAAAGATCGCATCAACCGGGGCCGGCTCAACGATTTCCGATATCTGCTTGAAAAGCGTTCGGCCGATGTTCTGCCCCGATTGATCGCCTCCGACGATTCGTTCCGTAGTGACCCAGCCGCCGCGTATGCCGAGGCGTGGACGTTCTCGTTTTTCTTGTGCGAAACGCAACCCAAAGAGTATTGCGATTATCTCGCCACGGTTGGCGCGCGGCCGGCATTCAGCAAGTATTCCGCCAAGAAGCGAATGGCCGATTTCGCGCGTTACTTTGGCAGCGACTTCAAGC
>JBGTEU010000522.1:0-4232 GCA_041747595.1 Bythopirellula sp. | reverse complement strand
TGCGGGCACGCAGGTTTTTCGCCTTGCCCACGTAGAGCACACGTCCCGTCTGATCCTGAAAAAGATACACCCCCGATGTGTCGGGGAATTTGGCGCGGACCTTTTCACCGGCGCGCAGAAAGAACTCCGCTTGAGTCTTGGGAGTTTCAGCGGGAGAGTCGCTATCAGAGGCGTCGGAAGTCGTGGGCATGGCAAACAGAATCGTAAGCCGACAGCGAGTTGCGGGCTAGGGCACGGCGCTTATTGTCATTCCGAAAGGAGCCCAAATGTCCCTGCGGGAAGACACGACGACTTGAGGAATCTGGGTTCCATCTTGACACGCACCGGATGACGTTGTGGGCGTAAGCCAGATCCCTCGGTCGCCAAGGCTCCCGCGGGATGACATGTGCCGACCGACAGGAAGCCGATCCCATTAAACCCCAACAAAGCGGCGCATGTCGGCTTCCATGCTACATGCTCGCTACGGAAACGAACGATAAACGTCGCGGCGAGGTAGCACTCGGACAAACTCCGCCATGTCGTCCTCGATGAACAATCCGATCCGATAATCATGGACGCGAATGCGAAATGCGATCGCCGATCCCCGTATCTTCTTGATCTCCGACACGTCGTTCCAATGAATGGCAACTTCGACGTCGAGTATTGCCTGACGTATACCCGCTAGAACTCGATTGTCCCGAATTCGCTTCTCGTCACGATGAAAGCTAGCCCGGAACGACGTTTTCAATGCTTGGGCTCCAGCAAATCCATCACTTCGTCTCGACTGACAAAGCCTGTGTTTCGGCCTTCTTCCATCCGTTGAAGCAACGCACTCTCTTCCAGAATTTCGGCAAGCAACTCTTTCAAGGTTTCGCTGTTCTCAGCCAGCGCCTCTTTGATGGCATCCTTAACAACCTTTTTCAGTTCTGCTTGCTCGACTTCAGACATAGTGGTGCTCACCTTTCCGATGGAAGAATTCGCGTTCACATATTCTTATTATCGGCAGTACAAACGATCATCGTCAAGCGATCTCACGCAAGCGCGCCTACACCCCCGCAACCCTACACTCCAGCAAATCGACGCATGTCAGCTTCCATGCTATCTAGTCGGCCGTTGAGCTCTTCTTTGGCCCGGTCGAGATTCGCCAGCTGCTCGGGGGGTTCGTAGGTGAACATGTAAAGCTTGATCTTCGGCTCGGTGCCGCTGGGACGGATCGCCACGTAATTTCCCTCGGCTTCCAAGTCGAGAATCACCAAATCCCCCTTGGGACCGACGAGCGGTTTCTTCGAACCGTCGGGAAGAACCGTCTCCATGTTTTCGTAGTCCCTCATCTGCTTCACCGCGAAACCGGCAAGCGATTGGAGAGGTTCCGCGCGGAACTTCGCCATGACCTCTTTCATGCGCTCCATGCCTTCGCTCCCCGGCATTTGCACCGAGACGGTTCGCTCGACGTGCAAGCCATGTTGCCAAAAGAGCGAATCGAGCTTTTCGTGGAGGGTTTGGCCGGCCGCCTTCAATTTCGCCGCGAGTTCGCACAATAAGAGCGACGCGACTGCCCCATCCTTGTCGCGGGTATGTGTACCCGCCATGTAGCCATGCGATTCCTCGGTGCCGTAAATAAACTTGTCGGGGCCCTGTTCGTCGATGACGCCGGCAATCCATTTGAAACCGACGAGCAAATCCCCGAACGTCTTCACGCCGTAACTGTCGGCAATCCGCCGCGTGAACTGGGTCGTGACAAGCGTGATCACGATGAAGTAGTCCGGCGAGAGCGACCCGTTCTTTTGGCGAAGTTCGAGGATGTGATCGGCCAAGAGCGCGCCGATCTGATTGCCAGTGAGCGTGCTCCAGGCCGAATTCTCGCCCGTCGTCAGGGGCGCCGAGCAGCCGATACGATCGCCGTCAGGGTCGGTGGCGAGGACAATATCGGCACCGACGTGTATTGCGTGCGACACGATCGAGTCGAACACGGCGGGATTCTCAGGGTTTGATACATTCCCCGGCACATTGGGGAAATCCCCATCGGGCTTGGCGTGTAGGGCAAAGACATCGACGTCTTTGAAGCCCGCCCCTTCCAGCACCGGGCAAACGGCCGTCGCCCCAACTCCGTGCAAGGGTGAATAAATGATTTTTAAATCGCGGGGGCCAGGGGTGGATTGTTTCAGCACGGCCTCGATAAACTTGGCGTCGATTTCGTCCTGGCACATTTCAATCTTTCCCGCGGCGACCGCTTCGTCGAAATTCGCACGTTCGATGGTTTCGACCGACATGACTTCGTCGATCACGCCACGGTCGTGCGGAGGCAACAGTTGCCCCCCCGTCGACCAGTAGGCCTTCACCGCGTTGTCGCTCGGGGGATTGTGGCTCGCGGTGACCATGATTCCGCACGAGCACTGCTTGTACCGCACCGTAAACGACAACTCGGGTGTGCTGCGAACACCTTTCAGGTAGTAAACCTTGAACCCCGCGGCAACCATGACCTCGGCACACAGTTTGGAGAATTCGACCGAGCGATGTCGCGTGTCGTAGGCGATCGCGCAAGCGAGTTTCGCACCGCCGCCAAGTTGCTTTTTCGTATAATTGGCGAGACCCTGGGCGCTCTCGCCGATCGTGCGGTCGTTGATCGCGTTGCTGCCGATCGGGTACATTCGTCCCCGTCGGCCCCCCGTGCCGAAGGGGATGATCGTCCAAAACACGTCATCGAGTTCCCGCCAACGCTGGGCCTCGACGTGCTCAACCACCTGCGGGACGTACTCGGCGTAGTGGGGCTCGGTGAGCCAAATCTTACTGTTCTCGGCGGCTGAAGCGGTGAGCTTATCCGCGGCGACGGCTTGATCGATCTTGGCGAGAATATCTGCTAAGTTGGACATCGAAACAAATTCCCTGTTCGGCTAGTTTTAGCTGGTTTGGTAACCGCCAACCTACACAAATCGGCCACGATCTTCCAGCCATTGACCGCGGATGTTCAGAGTGTCTCTCCCTACAGTTTTCATTGTCTTTGCAGTGATTTTATCAGGCCTTAGCTATGCGGTCGGAGAGGAATTTGCGCAGCCCCCTGTTTGGTCCGAGGATGTGAAGGACGTTTTCTTTGACGACGCTCGAAAAGCGCATTCAGGAGAGCCGCCCACCGATGTCGAGGAAACGGCATCAACAACGCATGCTTTGAACGAAGCAACCGGCGACACAAGCTGGCCGGAATTCATCGACGATGAAACCTTGAGCACCGAAGTGAAACGGATCGCCAACAACCTCGCCGCGCTCATCAAGAATCCCGCGCAATTCAAGGCCAGCAAATATCAGGACTGTCGCCGCGAGTTGACGATGCTCGCCGCGCTCTTCGGTGTGATTCGTGACTACCCCGGCGATGTCCGTTGGAAATCGAGCGCTGCGGTGATGGAACAGTATTCCTTGCATGCCGCGGAACTTTGCACGATCGGTTCGGCAGAAAGCTTAGCCGCGGCCCAAGAAACGCACGCTCTTCTCGCAGAATTACTCCGCGGCCAAACGGTACAGTCAGAAGTAAACCGTTCGACCGACTTTCCCGCGTTCGCGCCGTTGATGCAACGCATGGAAATCACGATGCAAGAAAACCTGCCCGAGGCGCTCAAAAACGAACGCAACTTTCGCAAGCTTGCAGTCGATGTTTCCCACGAAGCGCAACTGCTCGCAATGCTCTCGCAAGTGATTCGCCGCGAGGAATACGGCTACGGCGATGACGAAGGTTATCTGAAACACGCCGACGGGCTCCGGGAAACGGCAATCCAACTCAACGAAGCCGCGAGCACCCAAGATTTCACCAAAGCCGTCAAGGCCGCCGCGGAGGTTTCGCAGTCCTGTGCCCGCTGCCACGCCTACTACCGCGGTTAACCCAGAATTGTCTTCCCAGCGCCATCCCAAGGCACGACTCAGCACGTTGAATATCCTAATCCACGGTGAGGGATGTCAATTTCGTCCGAATTATTAAGCACTTGGAGCATTTCACCCCGCTTGTCGTATCGCAAGTTGTTTTTTATCAATACTTTATGGCGTAGGATGGATTTTCGGGAAAGTCGCGATTTTTTCGGTTCCAAGGTGAACCTGAGCGACGAAACCATAGTCAGTAGGTTGTTCGCTCGTCGGACTAGGACGTGGTGGGGTCAGGTTTCGCTTGACCTAAACCAGTTCGCTAGCGAAACTCCAATAGTGGAGTCGGTTTTTAGCGTTGCAACTCTCATCGGGTTGCCAGCCGAAAGACCGACATATTAGCCCCAGAG
>JBGTEU010000521.1:0-3038 GCA_041747595.1 Bythopirellula sp. | reverse complement strand
TCCCGCGGAGCAAAATCGGACGATTCTCAGCCCCGAGCGCATCGAAGATATTATGCGACACACGCCCATGAAGCGGTTTGGTCTTCCCGAAGAACTGATCGGCGCGGCACTTTTGCTGTTGTCGCCCAACGCCGGCAGTTTTATTACGGGGACGACGATCTACGTCGATGGCGGCTTCACGGCGATGACGATTTAATCTATACGGACGCTTCAATACCCACAAGCGCCAGTCTTTACAGTTTCTGCCAACGGGTCTATCTTGCTTGGGCCTCGGTAAACCCCCGCCAAGCTTTGGGAGCCTTCGCTCATGAGCGCGTCGATCGTCATCTTTGGTGCTTCGGGTGATCTCACCAGCCGGAAACTGATTCCCGCGCTCTACCAACTGTTTCGCAAGGGCCGCTTGAAAACCCCTTTGAATATCGTGGGAGTTTCGCGGACCGAGTTTTCACACGCACAGTGGCGCGAGGAACTGGAAAAAACGACGCAGAAATTTGCCGGCGATTCGTTCGACAAAGCCAAATGGTCGCAATTCGCCGAGCGTATCTATTATGTCCCCGGCGACATCGGGCAGCCCGAAGACTTTAAAAGGCTGGCCAGGTTTCTCGACGAGACCGAATTTGGCGAGGCGGGCACGCGGGTTTATTATCTTTCGACGGCCCCCCGCTTTTACCAACAAGCGATTGAGCACTTGGGTCAGGCGGGCATGGCGTGCGAAGCCGATTGCCCTCGCCGGGTCGTGATCGAAAAGCCTTTTGGCATCGACCTGGCAAGTGCCAAAGAACTCAATCGCGCCGTGCATGAAGTTTTTCACGAGCATCAAGTTTATCGCATCGACCATTATCTCGGCAAAGAAACGGTGCAGAATCTGTTGGTCTTGCGATTTGGTAACACGATCTTCGAGCCAATTTGGAATCGCAATTACATCGACCACGTGCAGATCACCGTGGCGGAGGAAGTGGAAGTCGGCAGTCGCGCGGGGTATTACGACACGGCCGGCGTGATCCGCGACATGTTCCAGAACCACTTGCTTCAGTTGTTGATGGTCACCGCCATGGAAGCCCCGGTCCGCTACGAGGCCGATGCGATTCGCAACGAGAAAGTGAAGGTGCTGCACGCGATTCGGACGATGAGCAGCCCCGAGCAAATTCATGAAGACACGTTCCGCGGTCAGTACCGCGGCTACACGGCATCCGAGGGTGTGGCACCCACCAGTCGAACCCCGACCTTTGCCGCGATGAAGCTGTGGATCGACAACTGGCGCTGGCAAGACGTGCCGTTCTATTTGCGGAGCGGCAAGGCGATGTCGTGCCGCACGACGCAAATCGTCATCCAATTTCATTCCCCGCCGCAAAAACTGTTTGCCGATGCCTCGTCGAAGCTTTGCGAAGCGAATCGGCTCGTCATCCAAGTGCAGCCGGCCGAGGGAATTCAAATGCACTTTCAGACGAAGGTTCCCGACGCGGGGATGCGAACTCGGCAGACCGATCTCAGCTTTAATTATCAACGCGAATTCCGTGGAGCGATGCCCGAGGCCTACGAGCGACTGCTGCTCGATGCGCTCGAGGGGGATGCCAGCCTGTTTGCCCGAGCCGATGAAGTCGAGGCCGCCTGGAAGGTTTGCGATCCGATCATCCAGGGGTGGGAGACGCGTGACAAGCCAACGCTTTTTATGTACGACCCTGGTTTCTGGGGCCCCGATGAATGCTGGGAATGGATGCAGAGCCAGGGCCGCGACTGGTTCGACACATGCCCGGTATTGGGGTAAAGTAAACGTTTCGTTTGGTCTTAACACGAAATGCCTACAGCGAATTTGATGCGCGAACTCAACGAAGCCCACTCCCTCCCCGATAACATTCGCAGCGTACAGCCAGGAGGGGGCGTTTGTTACAACATCGAACTCGTTTGGGGAGGCTGGCGTCGCTGGTATCTCAAGAAATTTCGCCCCGGCTACGTCCAGCGTATGGCGAAGTTCCGCCGCGGCGATGCCGCCGGCGCGCCGCACGAGATTCTTGATCCCCGCGATCTCAAGTATTGCTGCAATCTGTGTACGGCGCATTGGGCTCCTAAGGACGATCCCTTTCAGTGGCGAGAATCGCTGCCCTTTGCTCGTTGGGGACTCGCCGAGTTGCAGATTTTTGGTTGGCCACTGCTGGCAGGCATTGTGGTTTGCTTGTGGCTTGGCGGCTGGTGGCACTGGTTGGCGGCCGCGCTTACCGTGGTGCTGGGATTGATAGTCTATTTTTTTCGTGACCCGCTGCGGATCATTCCGCAGGAATCCAGCGAGATCGTTTCGCCCGCGGATGGCACGATTGCCGAAGTGACAACACTTGAGCATTACGATTTTCTCGATGGTCCCGCGGTGCGGATAGGCATTTTTCTTTCGATTTTCAACGTCCACGTAAATCGCATCCCGCGTGCCGCCCGCGTGGTCGAGATGTGTTACAAACCGGGGGAGTTTCTCAACGCGATGAATCCCGAGAGCGCGATCCGCAATGAATTCTTGTGGATCGGACTCGAAGAAATCGGTGATCCAGGTCGGCGACTTGCCGTGCGAGCCATTTCGGGCCTGATTGCAAGGCGAATTGTGTGCGTATTGAAACCAGGCCAGGAGGTCCAGCGGGGCGAGAAATTTGGTATGATCAAACTGGGTTCGCGGACGGAACTCATATTGCCCCGCGACGCCGTCGAGGTCAACGTCGCCGTCGGTGACAAGGTTAAAGCGGGGAGCTCGATTCTGGCCCGCTACCGCGAATAATTCTCTTACCAGCGAAAATAAAGACCCCCTCATGCGCCCTGTCCGACCGATTGCCGTTTTGCCGACGATGTTCACGTTGGGCAATCTCGTGTGTGGGTTTTTTGCCATTGTCGTGGCGAGCCGTATCGCCAGTCCCGACTTGATCGATTTCGTTCCGGCTCCCAAGATCGCATCCGCGCGACAATTGCTTGATAGCACCGACCCCACACACAACTTGATGCTGTGTGGGCTTTTGATATTTTTGGCGATGCTGTTCGACACGTTCGATGGCCAGGTCGCCCGC
>JBGTEU010000520.1:0-5202 GCA_041747595.1 Bythopirellula sp. | reverse complement strand
CGAGCGCAATCGCTTGGTGAATTTGGGCGTGAGACAAACTCAGGTCTTCTAGCTTGAGATATTCCTCCAGCGTCGACTGCCACAAGTCTTTTTCATCGCGTGCATAGTAGCAGTTGGCCAAACCCTCCGTCGCCGCGCGGGACGGGCTGATTTCTAACGAGCGCTCATAGCAACGGATCGCACTCTTAAATTCCTTAAGATGCTCGTAATGATTGCCCAGTGACAACCAACCCACGGGATCGTGGGCTATCTCTGCTTCCCAGGTTTTTATTTGCTCGACATCGACGGCGGCTCCCGTCTCCATGCGAACGCGCCCCGCATTCGGCGAGTGCGGACTAATCTCACGAAAATCCCCGGCAAACTGCTCGCGATGCTCCTTAACGAACGACTGTCTCCAGTCCACGGCCGAACCGTAATACGACTCGCACATCCCGGGGAGCGTGAAATTGCGGGCCCAAATTCCACGCCAAGTAAACAGGTTTCCATTTTGACCGTCGGCGGAGGGAAGATGCCAAAACTTGTAAAAAAAGCGATACATATTTCCCTTCGGATCAACAACTTTTATCTGCTGCGCTGCTTCGGCGAGTTGCTGCTGTTCATGCGGTTCAATGGCATACATCTTGATGTAGGGTTCATACCGATGGTTTTCCACCAAGGGCAACAAACGGTCCACCATGTCGGCCTTGGAGTACTCCACGGCATTTCCCGAAACCTTGAGCATGTCAGCCACTTGCATAAACTGCTCTTCGGCAATTAGTTGCCCAAGAATCCCCCAAGAACATTCGCTGGGCATCGCCTCTTGATCGGCTAACTTCATCAATTCCCGCGAGATCTTGATCGGTCGATCACTCAACAGAGGATCGGGCTCACGACCCATTAACCGCGAAAGCAATCCCACGCTTTGCTCCGTCAAAGGCCTTACCGATTCCGGCAGATCGTCGAGCGTAGCAACTCTCTCCGGCAGATTCTTGCCAAAGGTCCTCATCCCTTCACGCGAACCTAAACGTTGGATCCGCAAGGCATTCCAATTCGCCATCATTGAATACACGCCATACGCTTCGGGACAGGCCTGCATCGCGTCAAGGCCCTTTTCATAGATCCAACGGCCATGACGATAACTGGAATAAAGTTGCCATTGCAGAAACCCGACGGTCTCCGCGAGTTCCGCGTGATCGTTGGCAACGGCATCAAGCTTGTCATGCTCAAACTTCACATAGGGATCGATCAACTCCGTCCACGCGGGTAATTCCCCTTCTTTTATGTCGGTCGTTTCCTTTAATTCGGCAAGCTCGTCAAGCGCCGCGGCATGCGCACCGATCACTGCCAGCGCATACGCACGGTGCCATTGGGCCAAAGCACTTTGCTCGCCGAGTTGCACCATTCGCTCAGCATACAACAGCGCCCGCGCGGCGAACGCTTCGCTGTGGCTCGCCCAAGTATGATCCGTGAGCAATGCCAAGTTGGCATAACCGCGAACCAGCACTCCCCACCACTCGACTGACGGACCACGCTCGCGGATTGCGTGATGCGCTGTCCGCACGGCTGCGTATTGCGAGACGAAATTCATTTCGCCCAAAACCTCTTCAATTTCTGCGGACGGCACGTTTTCTGGATTGAGTTTCGCCGCGTCACCCTTTCCGCCCGCCGTGCGCAAGCGATCGGCAATTAGCGCGCTCATTGCTGCCATTTGCTGAGCGAATTGGCAGTAGATCGTCCGCTTACTGAACTCCACCGTGCCTTGATGCTGCCACACGGGATTGTCGTGCGTCGTGCCTGCTCCGTAGAGACGCGTTTCCCACGTGCCGTCCTCGGCAAGTTCCAGCCAGAGATCGAGCGGCTCGGCGGGACGTTTGCCGGGGGCGCCGTCATCGGCGGGGATCTGGGGAAACGCTTCGCCCAATGTTTCATCCCGCGTCGCCAGACCCATCTCTTCGCGGACGGCCAGTAGCACCCCTTGCCGCACCAACTCGCGAACGATGCGGTTTTCGGTTTCGTCCTCGTTATGGGCCGTCTGCGGATACCAAGCGGTCGTCAAGCAAACGACGTCCTGCAATGTAATTTTCGGCGGTGGCAGAGTCGCCGTGGCTGTCTCTTCCGTCGGCTGCTGCGCTGGTGAACAACCTATGAGATAAGCGAGCAAGATCGCACAACCTAGCAGCCGACTCATATTAAGGTCTCCAACAAGAAAAGTCTTAGCCCTTAACAAGATTCTATCTGCCAGCGCTCACCCCACAAGAGTTTTATCTTCCATCTCGCTTGCGGTTTCGGCGATTGACATAAAGCCAGGCGCGCGAGTCGCCCTGCGGATCAGAATTAACCGCGAGGCCATTGGCGACAAGCCTTGTGGGCCGAATCAAAATCCATGACGCGCTCCAGTTCGAGCGGGTGGCGACGAAACCAAGAGGCGAGAATTTGCAGCTCGCTCCCGTCCCGTTCGTCGATGAGCGGCATTACCGTCTCGCGCCAATTTTCAAGCCGAGCGAGCCAGCGCGCAGCGATTTGAGGATCACGCGGCCCGGGGGCGACCTTCATCACGGTTGCCTCGTGAACCACCAGCCAGCACAGGCGATTGCGGCGCTGGATGTTGTAGACAAAGCTCGCGGGCAAGAGGTCGGAACGCGGCAAAAGCTGCTCCCGGAGATCGACAAGATCGGTTCGCAGATCGCGAAAGTGGGCCGCCTGCTCGAAACGGCGCTCGCTCACTGCTTGCCTGAGAGCCTCGTCGATTTCGGCCAGCGGCGCGTTGTCGCGGCCATTGAGAAATGCCCTGGCCCGATTGAGTTGTGCGACGTATTCGTTGCACGTGATCGCGGCCGCGCAGGGGGCGAGGCAGCGATTCATCTCGCCACGCAGACAGCGTGGATATAAATCGAGATCAAACAGATTCGTCTGGTCGGCAAATCGCATGCGGATTTCCGGCTTGCAATCGGGGAGGCGAAAGTACCGATTCAGGGCCTCGACCGCCCGCAACAGTTGGCTGCTTCGCGGCACGGGCCCCCAATGATGGCGGCATGATTTGGGGAGTTGCGACCCCACTTGGAATCGCGGCGCGTCCTCGACCGAAAGAAACACATAAACCAAGCGGCGGCGCCGGCGGCCGCGAATGTTCATCTCCGGCATGAAGCGGCGAATTAGTTCGTGCTCGCGGAGCGCCGCAAGAAGTTCGTGGCCGGTCGGTTCCCAAACCAAGCGTTGGGCGCGGCTTGCGACACGCGCCTCTTTGCGATGGTTTTCGCTACCGTGACTACTATGCTCAGCTTGAAAATAGGTCACGGTTCGTTTGCGCAAATTACGACTCATGCCGACGTACACGAGTCGGCCCACGCAATCGATCATGCCATACACGCCCGGCACCGCGGGACAGTCGGTGCGGAGCTGCGAGCGGACTTCGGGAAAGTCAGTCGAGAGTTCGATCTGACCCGGAGATGTGCGACGGAGGTACTTGCTGGGTCCGAATCCCGCAAAGACGTCGACAGGTGTTGGCAGCATCCGATGCTCTCCCAAGAATGAAGCGCCGCCGAGGCGCGGCATTCAGTAGAGAGGACATACGCGGATGTGTCGAGGTTGCTAGCGGTGGGAGAGAGTTGGCGGGTAGCTCTTTTTGCACACGCAGGAGGCTCGTACGCCATTTTCTGGCACGGGCTTTGCACCTCTACACCTTCCGTCATTTTTTTCATTTCACAAAACACAATTCCATTGGGAGGCAAATCATGTCTGGTAAAGGAGATGAAATCAAGGGTCGAACGAAAGAAGCCGCTGGCGCTGTTACCGACGATGACAAGCTTCGTCGCGAGGGAAAGGTCGATCAAGCGGCGGGAAAGACCAAGCAGGCCGCTGAGAAGACAGTCGACAAGGTGAAAGACACGTTTGGCGGCAAAAATCGTGATTAGTGCAGGGAGCACGGGGGGAGTTGACACTCTCCCCGTGCGCTCATTCGTCCGTTACTCAGTCATTTTATCAGGACAAGGGAGTCACACTACGATCATCAAGCGTAGGACCATCAAGGAAAAATTATGAAACTGGCATCATTACAAGATCTCTTCGTGGAAGAACTGCGCGATCTCTATAGCGCCGAAACTCAACTGCTCAAAGCCTTACCCAAAATGGCCAAGGGAGCGACTTCCAAGGCTCTGAAAAATGGTTTTGAGAAGCACCATAAGCAGACCGAAAAGCATGTCGAGCGGTTGGAAAAGGTTTTTGAAACGCTCGACGAGAGTCCCAAGGGCAAGAAGTGTAAGGCGATGGAGGGCCTGATCGCCGAAGGGGATGAGCTATTGAGCGAAGATGCCGACCCAGACGTGTTGGACGCCGCACTGATCGCGGCCGCTCAACGGGTTGAACATTACGAGATCGCCGGCTACGGCTGCGTGCGGACCTATGCCACCCTGCTCGGCAACAAGAAAGCGGCGACGCTGTTGCAGCAAACATTGAACGAGGAGGGGGCCACCGACAAACAACTCACAAAGCTCTCGGAAAAGATCAATGTTGAGGCGGATGATCCGATGCCAGCCAAGCCGGTTCGCAAAGGCACGAAGACGGCAAAAAAGGGCATCGGTGAGAAGATGCGCGAGGCGATTGGATTGTAGTCGATTGCGGAGAGCGGAATAAAAAGCATTCACCGGCGAAGCGGGGTTCGTCTTGTGGGCTTGTGGCAATGAACCCAGATCCCTCGGGTCGCACGGCTCCCCTCGGGATGACAATTATTGTTCGACGCTGTCGATAGGTTCCGCGAGGTCGGGTTCGTCCGAAGGCGGAATCGGTGGCTCATTGGGTACGCCCACAAATTCACCTTGAAAGCAACCGGGACACATGCAGTTGTCGCGGCCACAGCAGTTGACGAAGACGCTATTCTGAAAACCGCACGGCATCGAGGGGCAGCGCATCGTGTCGTAATACCACCGCATGACGTAGACGTGGTTTGAGATGCTCAAGTCGACAATCCCGCGGATCGGGTTTTCGCCTTCGACGGTGTAGTTTTGCACGCCGCGGTAGTCGGCATGGTCGCCGAAGCCGCTGATGCCGGGGGACCAATAGTTTTCAACCGCGCAGGCGTGTCGTGTGGCAGCCAGGTTGCAGAAGATCTCCTCGTGCATGGCACTCGGTGGATCCAAGAGCGTGAGCTGCGCGATGGGTCCCATGTCGCTCAGGCAGACGGCGGCTTGCGCCGCGGCGACGGTGCCCAAACTGTGGGCGATGATCTGC
>JBGTEU010000519.1:0-2026 GCA_041747595.1 Bythopirellula sp. | reverse complement strand
GAAATGATGAACACGAAACCCACCGTGTGCATCGCAACGACGAACCGCTCGCTCGCGGGTCGGCCGCGCAGACCGTCCCAGGTGAGAAACACCATGTGCCCCCCATCGAGCAGCGGAATCGGCAGGAAATTGATGACCGCCAGATTCGCGCTCAACATCGTGAGAAAAATCAAAAGCGTACCCACGCCCTCGAATGCCGAATAGCCGGCCGCCTGGGCGATGGTGATCGGGCCCCCCAGCGAAGTGAGCGGCACCTGGGTTCCCAATTTTCTCAAGAAGCGGAAAACCATCCCCAGCGAGTTGACCGTTTCTCGGTATCCCAATTCGACCTGCTCGCCGAAGGAACCCGCTTTGCGAATCCTTTTCACCGGATCGAATTGAAAGCCGCGCTTCGGCTCAAAGCTCCCAGGCACGACTTGCGGCTTGAGATCGGCCGTTAACGTTTCTTCGCCACGTTTGTAGGTAAGCTTGATCTCGGTATTGGCGGGCAAGTATTGGATCAATTGCATGAACATGGGCCAATTGTGAGCTCCCTGTTCGTTGAAGGAAATTTTATTGGGAGCAGCTTCTTTTTTCTCGCCTGGAGAAACAATTTGTGCTTCGGTGACCAAGTCGCCGCTCTTGAGTCCCGCCAACGCCGCGGGGCTTTCGGGGATCACTTGATTCACGCGATTGAGCACGCGATAGGCGATGCCAAGCGCCGGCACGCTCAACGGGTCATTGGGGAATTCCGAGGGCTCGAGCCAAGTCACTTTCCGCAAGCGCAGCCGCAGGGGTTCGGTTGCCTGCCGGCCATCCCCCGAAACCCCCGAACGCCGCACGGTGAGTTCGATGTCGCGGTTCTCGTTGGCCAGTCGACGCAATTGCTCGGGGAGCGTCATCGGATCGGAGAACAGCCTCTCGCCTTCGGCTGCTTCTTGAGCGGCACCACCGGCGTAGCTAATCTTGTCGATGAAATCACCCGGCGCGATTTGCTTTTCGGCGGCTTCGGACCCTTGCTCAACCGCCACGATTTTTCCCATCTCCATCACCAAACCCAAACTCCGCGTGGGCTGCGGCGCGACGGTGATCGCGACCTCTTTGCCCCCCTCGCGTGGGCCATACGGATTGTCAACCGGCGCCTTGCCGCCACGTTGCACGGTGATCTCCAGCGGCTCGTTGATATGTTCGATGATCTTTGCCACGAACTCATGGTATTCGCTCACCGGCTCGCCGTTGACGGCGATGATGTCGTCGTTCCCTTCGAACTTCGGCGAGGCCTCGGCAGCTGGCGTTCCTTTACCCACGGGAAAGTCGGCATTCAAGCGCAGCGAACTCGGCGAGATGATGCCAACCTTGGCGAGCCCCGTTTCTTGACGCGGCTTGAGCACGATGGTTTCTTCCTGGCCCGTGGCAGCTCGCCGCACGGTGAAGGGAATGCCGTTCTCCAAGTCGCCGAGCGTCACGCCACTTTTGAGATCGGTGAAGGTCGGCTTTTCGATGTCGCCGATCTTGGTGATCTCGTCGCCGGTACGAATTCCCGCTTGATAGGCCGCCGAACCGGGCGTCGTCTGCGACACGATGCAGGGGATAAAAGGCACGCCCATCCCGTAAGCAATCACCGCGAAAATGAATGCGAAGATCACGTTCATGATCACGCCCGCGGAAATGATCGCCATCCGTTGCGGCACGCTCTTGGCGAGATAGCTGCGGCTGTCGACGAGATACTTCGTGCCGTCGGGCCCGACGATTTCCTTGGATTGAGCCGCGGTTCCTTCTCGCACCTGCGATTCGCGCACCTGCTCGGCGATGTTGGCCGGATTGTCGTCCTGGCCGAGCATCTTCACGTAGCCCCCCAACGGCAAAATACCAATGCCGTATTCGGTCTCGCCCCATTTGCGGCTGATTTTGTAGCCGCCGATGTCGAAGCCGATGAAAAACTTCTCGCATTTCACGCCGCACATTTTGGCGACGGCAAAGTGCCCGAGTTCATGGACAAAAATCACGGCCCCCAGCCCCAACGAAACTTGCAGAATGACCAACAGCC
>JBGTEU010000518.1:0-4612 GCA_041747595.1 Bythopirellula sp. | reverse complement strand
GAATTCCCGTCAGTGAGTAATTGCGATCGGCGATCGTGACGGGCACGCACAACTTGGGTGACAGGTTGTCGACGCCCAGATCGTGAAGGAACGTCGCTTCTTCGGGATCCGCGGGGTCGAGCATTATTGACTCTGAAGCATTCACAAAACGCGGATCCGCTCTGAAACCGTTAATCGCCAACGATGCAATTTGGCGATGGGCAGAATCCTTGTTCTGCACGCTGACGAACACTAACTTTCCCTCCTGCAGTCCCTTGACGCTTTGGGCAGTACCAGTGCTGACGATGCCGGTGCGTAACTTTTCTGGCTCGCACTGGAGCGGCCAAGCATGTGTAATAGCGCCGTTAGGAGCCACAGCGATCAGCAGTGGCATAGGCGCCCTATCAACCCCGAACTTTTTAACCGTCAAACTTTCGCTGGGATCTGTGATGGGGACGCTCACAATATCGGCGGCGACACTCAGCGCCGGGACGGCGGATTGCACAACCTGAAGCATCCGCTGCGTTTCCGGATCGTCTTCTTTCCAGAAAATAACAAAAGCATAATGGCCTTGTTGTGCTGCCGCGGACAACGCCGCGAACGCCGGGCTCTCGTTAGCATCCCAATGAGCCGCGAGCTTCTCTCCATGAGCAGGTTCAACGTGACTAAATGGACTGCTCCATAACATCGTGACAAGCAAACAGCGAGCTATGTGATATTTCATAGAAGGTGTTCCTTTCTGCACTTCGTGAAACTACATTCATGACGGCTTATATGAAGTATTCGTCGTGATGCATATATCAACATGAGGCCATCCGTTGCGGTATTGCATATAGCGATAGCGGATCTTGCTCACTGGTGTGCGGAAATGTCCATGCATTACTAAGACGCCGCTGGTGTTTGTCGATGATAAACAGCGAAGCACTGTGGAAGTTTGTAAAAACTTCCAGGCGGTGTGCCAAAAGGGAGCGCAAATATAAATGCTGATATGAAGTAAATAATTCTTGAAAGGATTCTGGGCGCCGACGCGTGAAAAAATCCTCTTGCAGAACAAAACTCCGAACTTGACAATACATTCGCCTAAACGCATATTTACGTAAACGAATATGAAAACCCAAATTCTTTCTACTCCTGACCAATTTTTTCGTGCTCTGGCCGATCCCACACGACTTCGCATTCTCAATTTGCTTGGTGGCGGCGAGCTGTGCGTTTGCTTTGTCGTTGACGCGTTGCGGATGCCGCAGCCTAAAGTTTCCCGTCACTTGGCTTATCTGCGCAGGGCAGGTCTGGTGTTATCTCGCCGGGAGGGTTGTGGATTCACTACCGCCTCGCTCCCGCGGCAAACAAATTTCATCAGAAGTTACTTGAATGCCTCAATTGTTGTTTTCAGGAGATCCCCTCGATGGCCAAGGATAGTAAACGCCTTGACCGCCCGGGCTGCTGCTAATCGGATACTTGTTCTTCATGAATGCCAAAAAGAAAATCTTGTTCCTCTGTACGGGCAATTCTTGCCGCAGCCAGATGGCGGAGGGCTGGGCCCACGCTCTGAAGGCGGATTCGGTCGACGCCTATTCCGCGGGAATCGAAACCCACGGGCTCAACCCTCTGGCTGTGAAAGTCATGGCCGAGGCGGGCATCGATATCACCGATCAAAAATCGCAGCATGTTGACGAATTCCAAGACGTGAATTTCGATTTTGTCGTGACCGTTTGCGATCGCGCTGCCGAGTCATGCCCGATTTTTTCCGGCCAAGCGCAAGTTGTGCATCACGCCTTCGACGATCCTCCCCGTTTGGCCCGTGAGGCTGCCCACGAGGAAGAAGCCCTCGGGCACTATCGCCGGGTGCGGGATGAGATTCGCGATTTCGTCGCCTTTCTTCCCCAGATATTAGAGGCAACCGATGGCAACTGAAAAAACTGCGGATGCGGCTTGCGGTGCGCCTAACAAACTCAATTTCCTCGATCGTTACCTGACGGTCTGGATCTTTGCCGCCATGGCTTTGGGCGTGGCAATTGGCTATCTGTTTCAAAATGGGGTCGAGCGATTCAATCATGCGCTGACCGTCGGCGAGCATACGAACCTGATGATCGCTGCCGGTCTGATCCTGATGATGTACCCGCCTTTGGCGAAGGTGAAATACGAGCTGATGCCGAAAGTCTTTGCCGACGTCAGAATTGTTGGTCTCTCGCTTGTTCAGAACTGGATCGTTGGTCCGATCCTGATGTTCACTCTGTCGCTCCTGTTCTTCGGATTCATCGCTCCGGCGCTGTTTGGACCGGACGAACGCTGGGGCCTGTATATGGTCGGTCTCATCATGGTGGGAATCGCCCGCTGCATCGCCATGGTGCTCGTTTGGAATCAACTTGCGCGGGGCAACAGCGAATACGCCGCGGGACTTGTCGCGCTCAACAGCGTGTTCCAGATTGTCACCTTCGGGCTCTATGCGTGGATTTTCGTCACCGTATTGCCGCCGCTCTTCGGAATGGCAGGGACGACCGTCGAGGTGAGTATCGGCGAGATTTTCGCAAGTGTGATGATTTACCTGGGCATTCCCTTTGCTGCGGGGATTCTCAGCCGAGTGATCCTCGTGCCGCTCAAGGGCCATGATTGGTACGACAATGTCTTCATTCCCAAGATTTCTCCGATCACTCTGGTCGCCTTGCTGTTCACCATTATGGTGATGTTCTCGATGCAGGGCGAGCGGATCATCAACCAACCGCTGGATGTGCTATGGATCGCAATCCCACTCAGCGCATACTTTGTGATCATGTTTCTCATGAGCTTTTTCATGGCGTGGAAAGTCGGAGCGGACTACTCCCGCTCTGCCACTCTGGCGTTCACCGCTTCGGGAAACAACTTTGAACTGGCGATTGCCGTGGCCATCGCTGTGTTCGGCATCGGCTCGCCGATCGCCTTTGCCACCGTGGTCGGCCCGCTGGTCGAGGTCCCCGTGCTGATCGGTTTGGTCCACGTGAGCTTGTATTTCCTCCGCAGGTTCTATGGTGGGAAGGTTAACTCAGACGGCGACGAAATCACAAGCGAAGTGGCATGCGCTACCACGCAGCAACTGAAGACATGATTCCCTTGAAACACAGATTCGACTTTGATTGGAGTAAAAACAATGAGCATCGAAAAAATCGTTCAAGATAAATATGCCTCCGTCGCTCGCAGCGGACTCTCGACCGATCACTCCGGAGTGAAAGCCGTCGCCGAGGCGTGTGGTTATTCGGGCGATGAACTGGCGTCGATTCCCGCCGAGGCCAATATGGGGCTCTCGTGTGGCAATCCCACGGCATTCGCCAGTTTGAAATCGGGCGAATTCGTGGTCGATCTCGGCTGTGGCGGCGGGCTCGACGTGTTTCTCGCCGCGGCAAAGGTCGGGCCCACGGGCAAAGCCATCGGCATCGACATGACCCCCGACATGCTTGCGCTCGCTCGCGCAAACGCCGCCAAGACTGGCCACACGAATGTCGAGTTCCATCAAGCGACGATCGACAACATGCCGCTCGCCGATGCGTCGGTCGATTGCGTGATCAGCAACTGCGTGATCAACCTCGCCTCGGACAAGCAAGCCGTGTTCCGGGAGATCGCGCGGATTCTCAAATCCGGCGGCCGACTCGCCGTGAGCGACATCGCACTCAAGCAACCGTTGCCCCCCGAACTCGGCAGCGACCTGATGGCGTATGTTGGCTGCATCGCCGGGGCGATTCCCATCGACGACTATATCGCCGGTCTCAAGGCCGCCGGGTTCGATGCCGTCGAGGTGATCGATAGCGGCTCGGACCTAAATGCCTATGCAAAGGTCGAAAACCAATCGGGCTGTTGCTCCCCCGCGATGGGCGACGGCCTGCCGGTGGTCTCCTGCTGCACGACGACTTTGCACGAGAATCTCACCGAATTGCTCACCAAGTACGACGTGAACGACTACGCGGCAAGCGTGAAGGTCTACGCAGTGAAGCCGTAGGTATCGCGAAGGACTATCTCATTAATTCTCCCCAGTTCCCACCAACACGGTCAACTTGGTCAAGACGGTCAAGACGGTCAACTTGGCAAGCACTTTTTTGGTTCGGTGACATGAGGTTGGCTTGTTTGACCGCAAATTTTCACGCTCAGCATTAGCGGTTCTGATCGTGTCGAGACCCAGCATTCACGTACGTCGGACTCTCCCAGACGGGCACCATCGATCACCGATTCTCGGAGAGACCCGGTTACCATGTCTGGCTAATAGCTGAAAGCTAACAGCATTTCCCGTCATTATCGCGATTTAGAAACACTCCGCCACAACGATATTTGGCCACCCCCCCAGGCCGTCTTTCCCGCGCAGGCGGGAATCCAGTGTCGTTCTTTAAACACAGAGATCGCAGAGAACGCGGAGGAATTGGCGAGCTGGATGCGTCAGCGTCCAGAGAACCATTGAACATACGCAGGAAAGACAGGAACCGCTAATAGACGCTGATGAGCACCTATTAGTGCGAAAACTCGGATGCGTACATACCCGTTATATGGACCTGTCCGGCTCTGTAGAAAACTTTGCTTCGCTAGCTAAACTTGATTGAGCCGGCCGTCGTACGGGAGGCATGTCGCTTACGAGCAAGTCACCGGCGGCCGTGTTGCAGGCTGCCCTGGAAGTCGC
>JBGTEU010000517.1:0-2587 GCA_041747595.1 Bythopirellula sp. | reverse complement strand
CTTGACGTTGTTTACAAACGTCGCGCGAATGGAAGCATTGCCGGTGATCGTCGTCCACACCGAATCGACGCTGCCGCCGTTGGTGTCGAACATGTCCATCATCAGTCGAAAGCCATACTGCTCGGAATCGGTCTTCAACTTGCCTAGATTGGCGTCGGTCCGGTGGTGCTTAAAGAGCGTGCCGTCTGCCCTTGGGTGGTAGCCGGCATGATAGATGACGTCCGAAACGTGATTGTAAACGCCGTCGCCGGCAAACGTGTTGATGTGCGCCGTCTCCGTCCAGTACGGCACGAAGCTCCAGATGCGAAAATCCGCCGTGTCCCACGCCGAGACAGAACTTTGCTGGGCGCGGCCGACCGTCGGCGCCGCGGTCAGCGCAGTGAAGAAAGCTAGTGCGACGGCATGCCGTTGGAGTAGCCCACGACGAAAAATGCGCATGATCTAAGGCCTCTCTCGATGTTCCGATGGTCGTGGCTTCGAAATGACAAAAGGAATACAAGGTTAACAGTGAGCCAGACAGTTCATTGTAGTCGTGGCTGGGAATCGAACAATTAAAGTTTGGAACGAATCCATTAGCGATTCGCAAAAGCGCTAAAGAGGTGCGCATGCGGAAGACCGCGAGTGGCCCCCAATAGAATTCCACCAAGTCGTCGTTCCGCTCGGAAACCACGTTTCCCTGCAAAACTAGACGCCTAGCATGGTCGAGCATGCTCTACTAGCCGCTCTCATCGCTGCCGGAGCGAGAAGCGTCTCAAGTTTGGGGAGAGAAATTAGCCACACCTTTACGGAAGTCGAAGAAACTCTCGCAGTAGGCGGGTTTAACCCAGGAGACGACCCGCTTCCGCGTTGTGCATCAGCCCGGCTTGAGCCGGCGTTGCAACAAACAACGCTAGGATGAGCCCACAATAAAACTGCAAAATTGTTTTCATCAGATCCTCTCCCTTTCTTGGAGTAAGAGTCCTTGTGTAAAACCTTGAAGTCCCTCCTCAAGGTTCAGCAACGGCATTGAAAGCTAGCGCCTGGTGCCGTTAACAAACCCGAGGCCTAAGCGATCTACCCGGTGACTAGTTTTTTGTGGAATGAAAACAGTAAAGGAAGGGACCTTCGTTTCTCAGCCACCCCACAACAACTCCGCGACCGATCCTCTGCTAAAGAGCAATCCAAAAGAGCAGAACCGGCCCACCACTATTGGTATGGACCCCGTGGACAATGCATGCCAGCAGGCCAGTGGCGAGCAGGGATCTGCCCCCGCGGTTCGATCCACGATTGCTGGGCAAACACGCAACCCAAGTCGTTGTAGATGCTCGACAATTTCTCCTAGTTTCTTTCTCAAGGGCGGATCAAATCTGATAACATTCGATGTGAAGTGGGCATTAGCTACCGAACGGCCGCTTGCCCACAACCGACCTCTATGGTAATCGCCGCTGAAACCCCCTGCCAGGAGATCGCGAGCGATGAAGCAGTACAGTCGCCAACCCCTGGGAGAGCTTCCTGCTGATGGAAGGCTGACCCCGCTAGAAATTGAGAATGCCGCCCTACGGCTGGCCGCTGCGGGAAACTAGCCAGCCCTGCCCGCCGTCGCGAGTTGGTCATTTTATTGCAAAGGCGACTGGGCCTCAGCGAACGGGCGGCATGCAGGGCGCTGGGGCATCCCCGAAGGGATGGAGTTGATCAACGCCGTTGAATTCGCCAACTCAGCGGCTGCCCTTTCCGTAACAAAACTTGGCGCTCAACCCTCAATCTCCTCGCGCCACGACATCGAGAGATTTCGGCAGATTAGCCAATAAGTCATATCGTGCTATTAACAACCGAAAAGGGATAACCTGAAAAAATCGCCCGGTAAACGACGCGTATCTAAGTCGTGCACAGCAGAGATCGCACTCACTCGCCCGTCAGTATAGGGACGAGCGATTCGGCCAGAGGAGCTTCCTCCGCAGTTCCCAGCGAGCGACTACCATGGAGTATGCGATTTGCGATCCAAATCGAGAGCAATTGCACGATACCGATGATCAAGAGCGCGTAACGGAGTGCGAACGTGTCGGAGAAGTAGTTGGCCAGAAGTATAAACAAACCACAGCCGACGAAACGGCCGATGAAAAAACCAAACTCTTGATTGAAGATGTAGGCGAATTTGTTACGCTGCTCAATCGCTGAAACGGCGTCGATCACTTGCATTTGAATGGGGAAATAGGCGATGTCGTGCAATGGTCGGCCTAGCAGCAAGCAGATCATAAAGAGCAGCACACCGGTCGCATTAAAGAGCAGTGCGTTTGCCAGCCCGCCGAGGGCAAAAAGTCCGAGTCCGACGCTGAAGATGATGAGGCGATGCTTGGGCTTCGTTGTGCGGCCGATGAAATACAAGAGGAACGCGGAGAGTATTCCCCCAATCGCTTGGATTGTTCCCAGTGCTCCTTCTTCTCCCACCAATCGCATCACAAGCATGGCCGGTGCGGTAACGATATAGCCTTGCGCCAGACCTTTTAAGATGGCCAATACCTGCATCCGGTTCCAGAGCCAGTGGAAGCGAAAGAAAATGAAATCCGATTTGGGTGGATTTTCGAAGGTGCCCCGGTGAACAAGTATCGAG
>JBGTEU010000516.1:0-3037 GCA_041747595.1 Bythopirellula sp. | reverse complement strand
GCTTTCAGCCAGAAGGGGCATGTCATTGCCGTGGAGGTGTGGAATCCATTTAATCCCCCTCCCGGTACTCTGGGAGGGGCTAGGGGAGGGTTTCTCACATCTTGCAACTCGCGACACGAAACTTCGGCCTGCAATCTCGACTACCTAGTGCTCTGTTACGGCTAAAAGTTCGGGTTGAATTGTGAGCCGCAGGCGCTAGCCTCGGGTTTTTCAGGGGCACCCGACGCTAGCGCGTTCGGCTCACCCGAAGATTTAACTTTGACAAAGCACTCGTGAGTTCTTTGAAGGCCGTGCCGATGGGGAAGCTCGAATTGAGGGCCGGAATTTCTCCGACACGTTTAAGTGGCACCCGGGGCGAGTTGCAAGACGCAAGAATGCTTATCACGTAGAACTCAACGTCGAGTGCCGATCCTGGTTGCCCTTGGCTGCATTATCAAGGAGAATGGCCGGGAGCAACTGGGGCCGCCACAGCCGAACACCACTCGTCATGAGGTCTGATAGATGAACAGAGCGCTCCTCGTTATCGACGTGCAACGGGAATACTTTGAAGGGGCCTTTCCGATTCGGCATCCGGTCGGCCATTTGCAGTCCATTCTTGAAGTGATGGACGCGGCCGCCAAAGCGAACATTCCCACCGTGGTGGTGCGGCATCACCAGCCGGACCCGGAGTCGCCCGTCTTTCGCAAGGAGAGCGACCTGTGGCAGCTCGTCGACGAAGTCGAACAGCGACCGCGCGACGTGCTGATCGACAAGCAACTCCCCGGCTCGTTTACGAGCACCCCGCTCGATGAGTTTCTCAAGTCGCGCAACATCGACACGGTCTCGATCTCCGGCTACATGACGCAGATTTGCTGCGACACGACGGCCCGCCAGGCGTTTCACCGCGGCTACAACGTCGAGTTCCTACGCGACGCGACCGGCACGCTCGACGTCGAAAACAAAGCCGGCTCGGTGACGGCCGAGGAACTGCACGAAGCGATTCTGGTCTCTCAGCAGATGTTTATCAGTGATGTGATTGACCGCGAGGAGTGGCTGGGGAGGATTGGGAGGTAGGCCGAAGCGGTTAGCCAGTCATTGTTGCGAAGTCCAATCAGGTAGGTCAGAGCTTTGCTTGACATCTCCGCTTGGGCCTTTGGTATTGAGGTGGCAGTGGGGTAATTCTGATGAATCTGCCATGGCAAATTTGGCCTGCTGATCGCCCGAGGGCCAACGGCTTAAAGGCTTGCCTCTTCTTGGCCAATCTCGGCAGGACTTCCCATCCACAGAGGCGTGACGATAAACCAGGCCAATGTGCCGACGAGTGCCGTCCACTTCACCGTATCGTGGCCCATTGTTCCTGCGAAATAGAGAACGGTTGGAATAATCGTCGCCAAAAGGGCGAACAGGGAGATCGTTTTAGCTATGAGTTTCATTGGTGTTTTCCTTTGATCGCTCGAGAACGAGAGTTCAAATCGTACGAGCCCCGACGATTGGCATTTGAGTCGTCTTACTTAACAGCAGATAGATCCCGCCGCACGCGAGCCAGGCCGGGATCACTGCATACGCGGCGAAGAGACCTTGCCAGAAAATGAGGTAAAGCCCGACGGCCACCGGTAACAGCCATGCAATCAACACCGCCATGTTGACCGATGAGCCGGTCCGCAACGCATATTCGTCAGCGAGTCTCGATCTCTTCATAAGATAGAAATCGACGAAAATAACGGCACCCATCGGACCAAGGATTGTTCCGTAGGTTCCCACAAAACCGAGCAGTTGCGCCGAGAGATTCGGAAAGGCGCCAGCCAGTGTCGCCACCGCACCCGCGACGAGCGTCATGGCCGTGAGGGAAGCCTTCGGCAGCACCCCCTGAAAGGCCAATCCCGCGCGGTAGATGGTGGGATTGGCGGTCGTCCAACCGGCGATGATGACGCAGATGATCCCCGTCCAGCCCAGTGCTCCCCAAGCCAAGGCACCGGGATTGGCGGAATCGTCCTGCGAGAGCTTGATCTGAGCCGCCAGCAACAGTGCCGCGGCGATCCAGGCCATGTAGTGTCCAAAGAACATCCCAATCGAGGGGGCCCAACCGGAAGATTTGTGGCGGGCAAAGCGGAAGATCGAGAGATCCGCCATTCCAAAGTGCATGGCGCCGTTGCATAGCCATGCGAACACGACAATCTGCCAGAACCCAAATTGCGTGGCCCCCTGCCTTTCTTGAACAAACGCAATCGCATCGTTCCAAAATTTTGCTTCCGAGAAATCGGAGATTCTGGTGACCTCCATCCGCGCGAGAGAGACGATTCCACACGCCGCAAAGATCGCAATCATCCAAGGGGCTGCGACATTGGCAACGCGAGCAACCGTCTTGTATCCGGCGGCAGCAACCACGGCCATGACAATTCCAACAAGAATTACGAGTCCCGTGAAAGAGGGCGCTCCGAATTCAAACATCCCCGGGGGCACCTGGTAATGGATGTCGAAGGGAATACCTACGGCACTGGCCGAAACCGTAATCATCGCCCCCGCAAGGAAGCAAAAAAGAACGCCGTTGACGACGTTGTAGAATTTCACCAGCGATCCACCGGCGATTCGCTCAAGTTGATAGTACAACGTCATACGCTTTGACATCGCGATGGGGACAACCAGATAGCGCCAAGTCAGCACAGCCAGGAGATTGCCGAGTAATAAGCCGAAGATGAGATCCTGCAGGCTTGCCCCCGCGCTAAGAAATAGCGGGCCGATCATGAATTCCGTGCCGGCGGCATGTTCGCCCGCATACATGCCCCAAAATTTGCTCGGTCCCAGCAATGCCACCTCGGGCACCGGTTCGCGCTCGAATTCGCCGTTATCTTGAGATTGTTCTTCCGCCATACATTCTTCGCCTAAAAAATAGCTTCGTTCTCGGAATTTCCTCTACCGCTGGTTTAACACGGATTCTTCGTACCGCTTCACTTGTTCGAGCCAGGCGATACCGACGGGCACTTCGCAAGTCTGACAGTAGTAATCCCACACCACACCGGCAGGGAGATTCTTATTTTCTTCGAGCATGGCTAGGCGAGCC
>JBGTEU010000515.1:0-3614 GCA_041747595.1 Bythopirellula sp. | reverse complement strand
ACGTGTGCGTGACCGACGGCGTGTTTTACAAGACCGCGACGGGTGACGCAGCAATCGCAGGCGTCGCGTTCTTGCCGTCCCGGCCGATCACCCCCGGCGACCTCGACACCCTTGCCGCGCGCGTCCGGAGGAGACTCATTCGCAAAGAGCTTGCCCAGCGTGAAGAACCCGATGCCGGCTTGGATCGAGCAGAGGCGTCCCATCAGGCGGCCGGGATCGGTGGCCGCCAGCGTCGGAAAGACCACCATCACGGTTTCTTCGCGAGGCTCCGAAGGAGTGACCCCGGCAATCGGTTCGTCGGCTGCGAGCATGGTGTCCATGAAACCGCGGTGAGCTTGAAAAAGGCCTAAGTGAGCAACTTATCAGAGGCCCGCTCCGGTTTCCAGGGCTCGCGGCGGTGCTTTTCACGGCCGGCGGGCCGGTTTTTTGCCGGTTTTGCTCGGCTGGGAATGATCTTGCCGGCGTGCGCGGGCGCGCGGTACAGTCTCGCCCCCGCTAGCAAGGCGGGATCGATCTAAGGTCACGAGCAAGGGAAATACCAGCCCATGGAAATCCACGACGAAACGCGCCGCGAGATTCGCAATGTCGCACTTGCGCATATGGTGCGAACGATTGGCGTGACGCCGGCCGACAGCGAACCTTTCCCGCACTTGATCGCGCACAATATATTTCCGGCCGACGTTTATCGGGAGATGTTGGCGCTATTGCCCAAGGCCTCGATGTACGAGGCGTTCGCCTATGAGAAGCATTCCACCGAAGGGGCCAGCAACCGCGGCCGGTTTCAGTTGACCAATGCCAAAATCGACGCCCTGACCGGGCGGCAGCGGTCGCTGTGGCTGGGGGTGCGCGACGCACTGGGCTCGCCCGAGTTCAAGGCGGCCGTGTTTTCCAAGCTGCGCTCGGGCCTGGCGTTTCGCTTCGGCGTGTCGGAGGACGAAGCGGCCAAAGTGCCCGGGTATCCGCTGCCGGAATTGTTTCGCGAGACGACGGGCTACATGATCAAGCCCCACCCCGACACGCGCAAGAAGGTCGTGACGATGCAGATCGCCCTGCCGGCGGACGACTCGCAAAAGAACTTGGGCACGGAGTTCTATCGGCGCAGCTTCAATCCGTTGCATTTGTTGCGCGAGCCCCGCGGGTTCGAGGTGGCCAAGCAGCCGCCATTTTTGCCGAACGTGGCTTATGCGTTTGCGGTAATCAACGCCATGACGCTCAAGAGCTGGCACGGCCGCACGACGCTAGCCGGCCAAGTGGGGGTGCGGAACACGATTTTGAACATCTGGTACGCCGAAGCGGCGCAGGCGAACGGCGATATCGTGGCGCAGTATTACAAAGCGGCGTGAAATGGTTCGCTGCTAAGCCGCAAGCGAACTCCCGGCCGGGGCGGCCAGGGGATTCGCTTTCCGAAGTTCCAGCCGTCGTAGGGCTGGACGAGCGGCCAGTTTTGCAAACCGAGTCGGGATTTCACCGGGTTTTTCTCGACGTAACGCACCGCGGCGGATACGCCCGCGGGCGAATCGAGGAAGGATTTCCAACCACCGCCGGTCCAGACGGGGTGGTCGCGCGGCACGAGTCGGGCGTTGCTAAGCCGTAAGCGGCTAGCTTCCTGCAAGTGGGCGATCATTTCCTCGGCCCGATCGCGATGTTTGCGAATGACGACGTGCGCGTGGTCCGGCAGAATCGCGCAGGCGTAGCACGTGTACTGTTGCGCCGCGATCGCCTCTGAAAACGCGGCGGCGATTAATTCAATTTGCTGCTGATCGAAACGAACCACGTCGAACTTCAGCAACGGCTCGGCTCGCTGATAGAAGTCCCGCACTTCGTGAAATCGCGGTTGCACCGATTTCCGCCCGATATGCAATTCGCCGAGCTCGACCAATTGCGGCGAGGCAACTTCTTTCGACCCACTACCCCGGATAACGTCCTGATTGTTGCGCACAAATTGAAGGGGCAGTCCTGGAACTGGTAGAAGTTTGTTTGTCTAGAACGAACCTACCAGCACGAAAGGACTGCCCGATGGACAATGTAGCAGGATTGGCAAGCGGCGCGAACTTTGAGGGCGTGATTAAGATCGAGGAGGAGAAGATTCGTTCGCACGTGGACCAGGTGGTGCGGGAGACGGTCGAGCAGACGCTCAACGGCTTGCTGCAGGCCGAGGCCGACGAGTTGTGCGGGGCCAAGCGGTATGCCCGTTCGCCCGAGCGGCTCGACACGCGGGCCGGGCACTACGATCGCAAGTTGCACACGCAGGCTGGCGAGGTGACGTTGTCGGTGCCGCGGCTGCGGAACCTGCCGTTCGAGACCGAGATCATCCAGCGTTATCGGCGGCGCGAGAGCAGCGTGGAAGAGGCCCTGGTCGAGATGTACCTGGCCGGCGTCTCGGTGCGACGGGTCGAAGATATCACCGAGGCCCTGTGGGGCACGCGGGTCAGCCCAAGCACGGTCAGCGAGCTGAACCAGAAGATTTACGCGCAGATCGAAGCCTGGCGCAACCGACGGATCGAAGGCCAGCACGCCTACGTGTACTTGGACGGCATCTGGCTGAAGCGAAGCTGGGGCGGCGAGGTGAAGAACGTGGCGGTGCTGGTGGCCATTGGCGTGCGTGAGGACGGCTACCGCGAGATCCTGGGCGTGGTCGAGGGCCTCAAAGAAGATACCGAGAGTTGGCGGAACTTCCTGCGGCACCTAAAACAACGCGGCCTGCAGGGCGTGCAGTTGCTCGTGTCCGACAAGTGCTTGGGCTTGGTCGAAGCGGTGGGCGAGTTCTATCCCGAGGCGACCTGGCAGCGCTGCATGGTGCACTGGTATCGCAACGTGATGAGTGTGGTGCCCAGAGGCAAGATGAAGGAAGCGATGGCCATGCTCAAAGCGATCCACGCCCAGGAAGACCGCCAGGCGGCTCGCGACAAAGCCAACCTCGTGGCCGACAAGCTCGACACGATGCGGCTGTCTCAAGCATCCATGATCGTGCGTGAGGGCGTGGACGAGACGTTGTCGTACATGGCCTTCCCGCGCGAGCACTGGACGCGCATTCGCACCAACAACGTGTTGGAGCGGATCATGCGTGAGATTCGACGACGCACGCGCGTGGTGGGCAACTTCCCCGACGGCAAGAGCGCCGTGATGCTCGTCGCTGCCAGGCTACGTCACATCGCCGGCACGCGTTGGGGGAAGCGCGTCTATCTCGACATGGAGCGCCTCCGCGACGAGAAGCAAACGGAGGTCCCGATAACGATCACATAGACTGGGCAATTTTGTTCCCCCTAGGGGGAACAAAGAACAACGAAAACCAACGAGGAAACACCCAGTTCCAGGCACTACCCAAAATCAAATGTGCGCACCTTGACGGACGCTTCCCTACCCCGGGGATCGTTGGGCAACCACATGCCGTAGGCGGTCCACACGAGGTGGTACGCAACAACGATGGGATTCTGCCGCGGCATACTTTGCTCGCTTGAATAATTCAGCTCCGCTTGCGGCTTAGCCTATCCGCATTCTGCACGCGCGCAAAAAAAGGCCCCACGCAGGTTTGGCTAGCCCTGCGGGGGCCCTTACTTTTCAATTCAGTAGTTTGCTTTTGAGCTTTCGCTCATCGGCTGACCACGGGCTGGCAC
>JBGTEU010000514.1:0-2678 GCA_041747595.1 Bythopirellula sp. | reverse complement strand
CCCACCACACTGCTTAATAGCTGTCAGCTCCGCTGATCAGGTATTACGCATAGCTCCGCTGATTAATAACTGTTACCAGCCAGGGCGATCTTAATCCCCTTGGCATTGCATTCAGCAGTGACTTTCGTGCCACGCAGTTGGCGTTTGCGCTTCTGACTCATGCGGGCTGCCAAATGGCTCGTGCCGGCTGAGCGGTGCATGACCTTGCCTGTGGCCGACAAGCGAAATCGCTTCTTGGTGCCTTTGTGGGTTTTCTGCTTGGGCATGTCACTCACTCCAACGAGAATCAATACAGTTACGGAAGCCCCGTATTCTAGCAGAAACCCCAGGCCTGAAAAGGGCGTCCCAACGCGATAAAATCGCCTTACTTCGGAGCTAAAATCAGCACAATCCGGCGACCTTGCATCGAGGCTTCTTGCTCGACCTTGGCGTCCTCGGCCAGTTCTGCCACGAGTCGCTTCACTAGCTTAAAGCCTTCGTCGACGTGGGCATTCTCGCGTCCGCGGAAGATCACCGAGCAAATCACCTTGTCGCGAGCTTTTAAGAATTGCCGCGCGTGATTCACCTTGGTCATGAAATCGTGGTCACCGATCTTCGGGCGCAGGCGGATTTCCTTGTTCTTGCCGTGGTGCGTGTGACCCTTGGTCAGCCGCTTTTTTTGCTGATATTTGAACTTGCCAAAGTCCATGATGCGGCAGACGGGGGGCTTCTCCAGCGGAGCCACCTCGACCAAATCAAGTCCCGACTCACGCGCTTGTTCCAGCGCCTCGTCTCGAGTGATCACGCCCAATTGCGCACCATCAAGCCCAATCACACGCAAGGGCGACGTGCGGATCTGTTCGTTGATCCGTTGTTGTTTGCTTTCGATCTTAAATGCCTCCTGAGGTCAAAGAAACGGGTAAACCACCGCCAAAAATTTACTCCAACGTCACAGTATCGGTTACCTGCTTGCAAGTCGTCAACTCAATTTGTCGACAAGGCTCGCAAGGCCCATGAGTGACGGCATTAATACTCGCTTTGCGCGTCGCGATCCGCCAAGGCTGCCCCGCCCGTTTCCGCCACTTGTCGAACGGTCTTGTCGTCAACCTCCTGGCGCAACTTCGCCAGTGCTGTCTCGAGCGGCAATGCCCCCAGATCGCCCTCGATTCGATCCCGCAGTGTGACCGTGCCGTTCAGGGCGTCTTTTTCGCCGACAACCAACATGTAGGGGATCAGTTCCAATTGGGCTTCACGGATCTTGGCCCCCAGCTTTTGGCCGCGATAATCGCCCGTTACTCGAAAACCGGCCGACTTGAACTGTTCTTCGACCTCGCGGCCGTAGGGCTCCGATTTCTCGCTGACGGTAAGCACGCGCGCTTGCTCGGGAGCCAACCACAACGGGAAAGCCCCCGCAAAATGCTCGATCAGCACACCGACAAACCGTTCCATCGAGCCCAGCGGGGCTCGGTGAATCATCACGGGGCGGTGGGGTTGGTTGTCGGCGCCGATGTATTCGAGCGCAAACCGCTCGGTGCTCGGCAAGTTGTAATCAAGCTGCACGGTGCCCAGCTGCCATTCCCGGCCGATGCAATCGGTGACGACAAAGTCGATCTTCGGCCCGTAAAACGCCGCTTCGCCCGGTTCGGGTTCCCGGCCAGGGAGGTTCATTTCCTCGGCGACTTGCTGGATCGCCGCCTCGGCTCGATCCCAAACCTCGCTGCTGCCTACGTATTTGTCGCTATCGGGGTCGCGGAAACCCAATCGCACACGGTAATTTTCCATGCCTAGCGATTTCAAAACATCGAGGGTCATCTCCAAACAGCCGCGAACTTCGCCGGCCACCTGCTCCTCGGTGCAGAAAATGTGGGCGTCGTCCTGTGTAAACCCACGAACTCGAGTCATGCCGCTCAGTTCGCCCGATTGCTCGTAACGGTAAACGGTGCCGAATTCCGCCAGCCGCACCGGTAAATCGCGGTAGGAACGGGGCTTCGACTTGTAAATCATGATGTGGTGCGGGCAGTTCATCGGCTTGAGCAGGTAGCGCTCCCCTTCGCCCGGCTTTTGCCCTTCGCGCTCGCTCAGATCGATGGGCGGAAACTGGCTGTCGCTGTAATACGGAAAGTGCCCCGAGATTTGGTAGAGCTCGATCTTGCCGATGTTGGGTGTGTAGACCGCGTCGTATCCGCGGCGTCGCAGTTCGCTCTTGAGATAATCTTCCAAGGTCTGCCGAATGACGGCCCCCTTCGGCAGCCACAGAATTAAACCGGAGCCGACTATCGGGCTCACGGTGAACAACTCGAGTTGCTTGCCGAGCACGCGATGATCGCGGCGCTTCGCTTCTTCCAACAGGCGCAAATGCTCTTCGAGTTCTTGCTTGTCGAAGAACGCTGTCGCATACAGTCGCTGCAACTGCGGACGTGATGAGTCGCCCTTCCAATACGCGCCGGCCAGACTCAACAACTTAAACGCCTTGCCGAGATAACCCGTGCTGGGGATATGTCGGCCACGGCATAGATCGAGGAATTCTCCCTGCCGATAAAACGACAACTCGGCTTCCTCGGCGAGCCCTGTATTAATGTGCTCAACTTTGAACTCTTGCCCGAGTTCTTGGCAGATCGCGAGCGCTTTCTCGCGGGGCACATCCAGCCGTTCGAAGGTCAAATTCTCTTTGACGATCTTCGCCATCTCGGCTTCGATCG
>JBGTEU010000513.1:0-4117 GCA_041747595.1 Bythopirellula sp. | reverse complement strand
GTCGGCTTGTCGCGATCTAACATCCGTGCCACCCGTCGAATGGCCCAGATACCGACGATCACGCCCAAAGGAAAAACAATTGAGTTAATCCAAAGCTGAACTTTTTCGAACCAATCCAACAAATTCGGATCGATGCGGTTGCGATTGTAGATCAGATTGAATCGCCCTCCTAAAGCGTTCGGCAGCAACGCCGAAACCATCACGGTCAGAATCGGCTGTGCCAACACGAATTTCGTGAACAAGCTTCGCGGCTCTTGTAACAACTTCCAGCAGCGCGGATTCAAACATAGTCGCAACGCCTGCGCCACCTCGGCGGCCGTTTGATAGCGCTCGCTTTTTCGCGACGCAAGGCACTTCACCAGCACTTGCCGGAGCGACTCCGGGCAATCACTAGGGAGCGCCCCGCACAACTCGTTGAAGTCGGCGTAATGTCGGCGGTCAATCATTCGCTGAACCTGCGCGAGCGAACCCCCCTCGCTCGGCCCGTCGTCAAACGGCCGCAAGCCACACAACAGTTCCCACAACACAATCCCCAGCGAGTAAACGTCGCTCTGATCGCGGACCAGTTGGGGCGAACCGCCGAGCACCGGATGACACGCCTGCAATTGTTCCGGCGACATGTAGGCGAGCGAACCGCCAAACGCCTCGGCAGGATCTTCGTCGGCACGCCCGCCGTTGTAACTGACATTGAAATCGGCGAGCTTCGGCATCCCCTCGGTCGACAGCAGCACGTTCGCCGGTTTGATGTCGCGGTGCAGCACGCCACGCGAATGGGCGTAAGCCAAGCCCTCCGCGAGTTGGGCCCCCAAGCGGCAGACCACCAGGGGCCACCTGGTCTCGCTGAGCCACTGACGGTGCGTGGAATTCTCGGGCCGGGCCGCGCCGCTCGCACCTAAATGTTCGTCGACCACGTCGAGCAACAATTGACCGGTCCGCTGTTTCTGCGGCGTGCTCCGCACCCGTTTCACCGCATCGAACAACGTCCCCCCGGGTACCACTTCCATATACAACAGCCGCGCCGGTGGGTCGACACTCACCCGCTGATCGAACACCCGCACTACGTGCGAATGATCGAGCTGCGCGAGCGTTTGCGGTTCGCTCCCCGTATGCTTAGAAATCTTGAGCGCTACCAAGCGTTCCATGGAAATCTGCCGCGCGAGAAACACTTGAGCGAAAGCCCCGTGACCGAGCTCCGTGAGCAACTGAAAATCGTCGATCGTTTGTCCCGACTCGAAATTGAGCTCCAACTCCTGTTCGATCTTCGAAGGCCCGGTGGGCTTTCCTTCAGGACCCCCACCCGCGGGGTCGCCACTCCGTTTGGTGGTGGAAGCGTAATAAGTACACGTAGGCGAACCAGAAACCGCCATGCCGCCGACCAATTCGCATAACGAAGTTGCCTGCTGGGGAAACCGGCGACGAATCTCGGCTTCGGTCACGCGGTCGCCCGCCTGCATCCGCACCTGCAATTCCTCGTGAATCAAATCGACGGGAATCTCACTGATCGGCCCCAATGCGGGATAGTCGGCCGCATATTCCTCGACCCGCCGGGGCGAGCGCCGATACTGCCAGCGATACTCCAAATCGACTTTCACAAGCTCGGGAAGGGCCAGCTTCGCGAATTCCGCGTCCCCATGAGGAACAAAATCACCCAGCGTTGGCTCAGGCGTCGATGCCGAAAAATGCGCCTCCCACGCCCCCGACAGGCCGTCAATCGCCTCGGCAATCCGTTCCCAACGCCGTTCTTCAATCCGAGCGGCTTCGCCCTGCGCACCTTCGCTATGGGAACTTGCTCGCAGTTGGCTAGAATGGTCGGTGGCCATGGGGGGATTATTAATGATGAACTTAGATGATGAACTTTGCTATGGTAACGAAAACTCGCGGCCAATGACTGTCATCCTGAGAGAGGCTCGCTCCGCCGGAGGCGGAAAGGATCTGGGTTGCAGTATCCTCACGTACTGAGAACCGGTCGAGATGGAACCCAGATTCTTCAGTCGCCTAGGCTCCCTCAGAATGACGATTCCGTCCTGAACCTACTCACTTACTCATTTACTCACTCACTCATCTACTCACATCCTCCCATGCACGATCATGATACTAAAATCCTGGCGGGGCTGCGAACGGGCGACGAGGCCGCGTTGTTGGAATTCCTCAAAACCAACGAAGCCCCTTTGCTGGCGTTTATTCGTAGTCGCATCGGCTCGCAGTTGCAACGCAAGCTCGAGCCGGAGGATGTACTCCAAGAAGCCAGCATGGAAGCCGTGCGGACTTTGCCCCAAACCGACCTCACAAGTTGGGATCCGCTCAATTGGCTGTTTCAAATCTGCGAGCGGAAGATCATCGACGCCCATCGCCGGTTCTTCGCCAGCCAGAAACGCGACGCCAGCCGCGAGGCCGTGATCCCCGACGGCAGCGCCGCGGCGGGACTTGCGAATTTGCTGGCCGCAAGCATGACCACCCCCAGCGAAGCCTTTTCGCGCGACCAACGCCAGCTCCGCATGCTCGCCGCCCTCGACACCCTCCCCGAGGATCAGCGCGAAGCCCTGCGGCTGCGCTATCTCGTGGGCCTTTCGTCCAAAGAAATCTCCAAAAAACTCGGCAAGACCGACGGCGCCACGCGAGTGATGATCTCCCGAGCGCTCGCAAAATTGCACGAGATGCTAGCGGAATGAGGGGAGAACACAGATGAACGCTGATCAAACAGATTTTCGCAGATTTTTATTACAGGAGATAACAGAGAAAGCAGAGTAACGAGAGAAACCGCTAAGGGACGCTGATGAACGCAAATAAGATTTTTTGAATGAAATATTAGCGTTTATGAGCGTCAATCAGCGGTTCCATTCTCTTCCGTTTTGCCAAAAAAATCTCCGCTACCTCTGCTTCCTCCTGTAAAAAAATCCGCCCAATCCGCGTTCATCCGCGTTCTATTCTTATTTCCCTGAACCCTTTTCTCCCGCCCGCGGCACTTAAGTTGGCATGTCCGCACTTCTCAGCGAGCGACCGACGATGAAAACCACCGGCAAGGACTTGGCCGAACTGGTCCGCGAGCACCAAGCCGATGTTTGGCGGTATCTGCGATATCTGGGGGCGGAACGACACGATGCCGACGATCTCACGCAAGAAACGTTCTTGGCGGTCGCTCGGTCGGAGTTCACCGAACAAAGCCCGACACAAACTGCGGCCTACTTGCGCACCGTCGCCCGCAACCAGTTGTTGATGGCGCGGCGCCGGCAAGGCCGCACAATCAGCACGGTGGAACTCGCCGCGGCGGAAGAAGTGTGGAGCCAGACCATCGAGCCACGAGGAACCAACGGGTTTCTAGCGGCACTCGCCGAGTGCTTGGAGCAACTCGAAGGCCGTGTCCGAGAAGCAATCGGCGGATTTTACCGCGACCGACTCAGCCGCGAAGAACTGGCCACGAAGCTCGACATGAAACCCGACGGCGTGAAAACGCTGCTCCGCCGCACACGAGAGGTTTTGCGCCAATGTATTGAAAAGAAGATCTGAACGAACCCCAGTGTCATTCTGAGGGAGCGGGCACCGACGCGCAGCGTTGGTCGACGACCGAAGAATCTGCATTCCATCATTACACGTCTTCCGCGCGAGTGAGTCCTACAACCCAGATCCGTCGGGTCGCGGAACTCCCCTCGGGATGACAACTTAACCCCCTTAGCCGCGATGCGACGCATCGCAGGGTATTAGAATGAACGAGCACAACAAAATCGACGACTACCACGACGCACTCATCGACCGCGGCTTGGCCGAGTTGGTGGGCGGAGAAACACCGCCCGATCTTGCGGAAAAAATCCTCGCCGCCGCAAGTGCCGAGCCAGCGAGCGTTTCCATGAGAGAAACAAGTCCATTAGTTCGCAAGGAACGGCCGTGGATCAAGTATGCCGTGGCAGCATTGTTTTGCTTTGTCGTGGCAGGTCTGCTCATTCCAACAATTCCAGCGCCTCGCGAGAGTGCTCGAAGCACAGAAGCGATGGCTTGTGGATTCGAACCACCCGGGGCGCGCATCGGGATTGATGTTCCCCGCGAGGCCTCGGCATGCACGCGCATCGGCGGCGCGGCGTCGCTCCGACGAGATCCTTTGGTTTCGAAGCTCTTCTGCGCTCGA
>JBGTEU010000512.1:0-2064 GCA_041747595.1 Bythopirellula sp. | reverse complement strand
CCCACGAGCAAGAGCAACGTCGTGACCACAGTCACGCGGAAAGGTCGCTCGCGTTTCATCAAGCACTCGATTGTGAGAGAAGCAGAAGAGACGGATTGCCGAGTGGCATGAGCGGTGGATTAATGGTCGAGCCGCGGTTGGGCCATCCATTCACCAACAGTTTGGGGACCATCTTTTTTCGGTGTTGAGGGGGTAGTGAGTCGTTCCCAAATACCTGGCTCCGATTGCGTATTCGTGCGAGCCGCGGTTCGGGTCGGTGCCTCATTTTTGCCGAAGGTGAACATTTCCTTGGTTCCTTCCCAAGCCTTTCTCGTGCCGTCCGCCATCTTGTAGTATCCCGATTTGACCGGCGTGGTGATCACCGACATGTCGGGCATCGAAATGGATGGCATGGTAATTTTGGGGAGCGGGATGCTTGGCCAAGCAGTTTGCTTGACTTCGGCGTCCTGGTGCATCTGCGGCGTGCCGCCGACCGTGGGTTGCTCCTTGGCATCTTGGGGGTCGCCGTTGAAGATCTGCGCCTTGCCCGCCTGGCAAAGGGCCAGAGAAACTATTAATGCCAGTGACGAATGAAATACACAACGTGCAATCGTCATACGAATGGCCTCCTGAAGTGGCCGACTAGAATTGATTGTGTGCAGCCGCAAGCCGCGTGATTCACTGGGGGCGAAGTGTTTCAAATCCTGCAAAATTCGACAAGAGAAGTTTGGCTCCCCTTCTCGTTCACAATTGTCGAATCCGTCGCGTTGGCGTAGGATGGTCGCCAACCACGGAGTTACTAGCACCGCCAGCAACGAGAGAAGTGACTTGTCTGATTTCGCTCTTACGATTGGATTTATCGGTTCGGGCCGCATGGCCACCGCACTCGCGCGTGGCGGTGTCGAGAGTCGCTTGGTCAAAACATCGCAGGTGCTAGCGGCCGATCCCCATGCGGAAGCTCGTCGCGCGTTCGCGGAGCAAGTTCCCGGCGTCGAAGTGTTTGATAGCAACGAGCCGATCCTGTCTCGCGCCGAGATCGTGGTGCTGGCAGTGAAACCACAAGTCATGGCGAGCGTGTTGGCTGAGATAAAACCCCATGTGATCGAACGACACCTGCTGGTGTCGATTGCCGCGGGGATCACGCTGGCTCGATTAGCGGAAGGCTTGCCGGAGGGTACGCGGCTAATTCGTGTCATGCCGAACACTCCCTGCTTGGTGGGATTGGGGGCCTCGTGCTTTAGCCGCGGCGGAAACGCCACCGACGCCGATGCCGAGCACGTTCGCCGGATTCTCGCCAGCGTGGGCCAGGCTTTTGAAGTCTCCGAAGATTTACTCGATGCGGTGACGGGGCTTTCCGGCTCGGGTCCCGCATTTATCTATCGTGTGATAGAATCGCTGGCCGAGGGTGGAACCGCGATGGGACTGCCCGCCGAACTGGCTTTGCAGTTGGCGGCTCAAACGGCTCGTGGAGCGGCGGAGATGGTGCTGACCACCGGCCGCTCACCGGCGGAGTTGCGTGAACAAGTCACCAGCCCCGGCGGTACAACGCTCGCCGGCCTCAACGAGTTGGCCAAATTGCAGGGTGCCGAGGCATTTCGCGCGGCGGTTATCGCGGCCACCAAGCGTTCGCAAGAATTGGGTCGAGGTTAGGGAAGCAGTATCGTGTCGATTTTATGCCGCGTCGATGACAAGTTCGTGCCGCTTTACCGCGTGATGTGGGTGGCGGCGCTGCCCCATTTTTGCGGCGAGGAAGATTGCACCCGCGAAGGGTTTTATGAGATTCGCCTCGAACAGGGCGAGGCGGTTTGGGCCACCGACAAAGAACGCGACGATATGAACACACGTCTCGAACAGTGGCAAGGGGGCTTGGGGCCACCCGATGATGAAACGGGCGAGAGTCAGTGGTAAGGCTTCTGTTGGCTTGCCGAATACGGAGATCAATTATGGCCGAAAACGACGAACTTTACTGGCGCGAAACCTATTTCATTTTGTTTCCGCAAAAACGCCGCCCAACGCTCGAGGAAGTGTCCGCCGCATTGGCCCAGGCGAACAAACGGCTTCAACTCGAGAACCCCGCCGCCGATA
>JBGTEU010000511.1:0-5835 GCA_041747595.1 Bythopirellula sp. | reverse complement strand
TCTCACCCGATCCCGTGCTGCTGACTCCCAAAATAGTGTCGTCGCCAACGTGCATCCGCGCGAGATGTTCAAGTGTTACCGAACCCGTGCCACTCGAGCCAATGGTGATATCAGAACTGCTGCCGGTAATCGTCCAGTCGGAACCAAAGCCCGACATCGTCACGATGCCAATTCCGTCGACCCCATTTCCGACGGTGGCGTTGCTGGTATTGGTGAGCGGCGTGCCGCCGGCGATCTCCATGACGCCGAGCGCGCTGTTCCCCACTTGCAGGGTACCCGAGACTGTGCCCCCACCGGCCGGTGGCACGGGATTCACATTGCCCCTGGTCGTAATCGCGGCATGTACCGCATCGTTCCACGTTCCCATGGAAAGGAGGCTAATCGCAACCACCCACACGACATTCCGACACTTCGTACTCATCGCAGCACCTCAAGGAAGATTGGCATCCGGCGAAAAGAAAATCGCGGCTTGCAAGCCACCCAGTCTGGGTGCGGTACGAGGGGGTGTCAACAAAATCGGAATCGAGCTGGCGAAATCCAACCGGCAAGAGATATGGCGACCCACGCGAAAGAATAGGGCTCCGGCACGGCGACGCTTCCCACTGGCGTCCCCGCGCTATAACCTGTCTGCCAATCAGCAAGATCCGCGGCACTCAATGGGTTCGGCGAGCCACCCCGCTGCCACACTAAAAAGTCGCGGCCGTCGACGTCGCCGTCGCCATCGAAATCCCCTGACACCGTGGCGGGACCAATCAGCCCTATGAGAATGTCATCAAGCAATGCCCTCCAATTTCCCCAGGAATGGCTTTCGTTGGTTTGCAAGAAGGAATAGTCGTACTCATGTGTATTCAGAAGATTGGAAAAGCTCACACCCGTATTTCCATCATAGATAGTTCCCGCCGTGATGAACAATTTCAGGTCATCTTGCAAGGATTGCGCGGCATATTGGTTGAAAATGATCGAGCTCGCCGGAGATTGCACGGCGATATTTCCAAACACATCGGGGTGAGTTAGTCCAAAGTAGGCCGAATTAATCCCACCAAGGGAAGTTCCCAATATCGTGCGCGCCTCGGCTGCGGGCTGCGTGCGATAGCTGGCATCAACGAGCGGTACCAACTCGTCCGCGACGAAATTTGCAAAATTTATGTTGCCCGTATATTCGGTGACACGACGATTGTTCGCAGAATTGCTCGGATTCCGGGGATCGATGAACACGGCTATTGTCGGACGTAGTTCTCCGGACGCGATCAAATTGTCAAGCACAACAACCATGCTACCTAAATGGTCGGCCGCATATTCATGGCCGTCGGTCACATAGACCACCGGCAAGGCATCGAGATTTTGTGAATCGTATCCCGAGGGAATGTAAACACGATGATTTACGCTGTAGCCAAGATTGTTGCTAAAAGTTGTGACGTTGTTGGTCAGCGTGCCGCGCGGTATGCCTGCCTGCCGTACCGTTTCCTGAGGAAACACATAATCCGGCATGCGCAGCTCGTTGTTGGGTCCGAAGCCGCCCCACATCTGCAGCGGATTTGCCGGGTCCAAAACCCAGCTCGAGCCACTGAGCAGCAACTTGTAATCAAGCCTCGCGTCCCTGGGCAAGGTCTTCTCGACGATCCACAAATTGGTCCCGGGAAATTGAGTTCCCTGCCAAGAGGATGAAGTGGCACTCCAGCCATTAAAATCGCCGGGCCAAGCCACGCTGCTCGCGGAGCCGCGATAAAGAAAGGCGACCTGATTGTCTTGGGCATACGGCACTTGGCCTGCCGATTGCAGCGTAGACCACAGCGAATTGAGCTCAGCGGTACGCTCGACCGGGTCCGCGATGCCGACGGTCGCTAGCAACTCGTTCTTAAATTCTTGGTAACTCGAGAATATTTCTTGACGAACATAGTTGGGATTGGGTGGTGACTGCGCGATGATAGAACTTACCCCCCAGACAACCCAGGCCAAACTGCACGCCAATCCTCTCCACAAAATCAGCCCCATGAGCCCCTCGTGCCAAAAAAAACGCACACACGAAAAATTTACGACGTTGCGTCATTATATTTATATAGGCGCCAAGTGGGAAACTTTGGTATCGAAAACCGTCGAAAAAGACCCATTTGCTATACCGACTGCCAAGTTTGCCGCAACAACCGCATAGGTGATCGCTCCCCGCGGAATTGCCAATTCCACGATTGATCGACCAGCAAGCAACGCATCATGTCGCTCATCGCCCGCGGTGAGGCACTCCATTTTTTCGCCAGCGACCACCAAACCCGTGGATTCGTGGCAAGCGACCACTTCAATCGCCGCAGCCAATACTCACTCGTTAGAAAATAGTCGTGCGTGCCGTCTTCTTCCGCGACCAGCGCAAAGCGTCCTTCGCAGCAGCGCTCGAGTTGCGCAGGCTCGGGATACCACCCCCCAAAAGCTTCGACCAAATTGGCGAAGTGATAATTAAAACTGCCGCGTTCCCAAGACTCGTGTCCGCGGCGAATCGCCTGCGGATCGGCTTGCCCCTCTTCACGAAAGTGAATCGCCGTCGTGACAAAGCGTTCGCCCGGCGCCAACAGCGACCGACAAATGCGAAACAGCTCGCTGTAAATGGAATCGGTGCGACCCGCCACCGCGTCGTCTAATTGCGCGAAATGCTCGAGCGAACCGTTCGCCACGATGCCGTGTACGCGGCCGATCAAGCGTTCGCCGCTCCGCGGAATGTCGCGATAGTTGAGCACCAGCGCCGAGAGTCCCCGGCGTTGACATTCGCTCGCTTGCAACGGCGATAGGGTAATGCCGAGCGCGCTCACGCCGCGTTCCTGGGCTTGCTGTAAAATGCGGCCATAGCCGCAGCCAATTTCCAAAAGTTGCTCGCCCGGGTAACAGCCCACCTGATCGAGCAAATACTCGGCTTGCCGCCGTTGGGCGACGAGATAACCCGCGCGGTTGTTGCGCTCGTCGACGTATTTTCCGTCGGTAAAATCCTGCACCCCTCCCGCCAAACACAAATCGAGAACGTCATAACAATCCACCACGGCTTGTGCGCCAGGGGGCCCTGGGGCGATCCCGACAAAAATCCCGTCGTTGGTCAGTAAGGCGGTACTCATGGGTTTTCTCGCTTATTCACCATATTAGGAACTGATATGAATTTGCTTCGCACTCCGCGTGCCGATTGCTACCGGTTTGAGCGTAGGAAACGGGTCGTTGTTACAAGGAAATTTGCCGTGCATTGGCAATTCCGCCCACAAACTGCCCAACCGCCTCAAAAATCGCTATCCTGAGATGTCCCATGGCGGCCACCCTGACCGCGGCTCGGCCATGCGCTGATCTTTACTAATCCATAAACACCAGTTTCTTTCTGATGGGCGACACCAACCACGACCTGTTGCTTTGCTTGACGGTGGTAGAAGAGAAAGTCGCCAGCGTCGATTCCCTGGTCACGGTGTTGAAAAGCTGGAGCAAACAACCGACCCAATCGCTTGCCGATTTATTGCTCGAACGAGGCATCGTTACCGTCGACCAACACCACGAGCTCAAGCATCGCGTTAAAGCAAAACTCGCGGCCGCACCCACCGATGCGACTTCCCTTTGGCGAACGTTGCCTGCTCCGCTGCAAAATCTGTTGCCGGAACCAACGACCACGCCGATTGATTTTCCCAGCTTCGTCGAAAACACGCGCGATCACACGTCGGCGCAGCCCGCGCTCATCGTCGGCGGCAAAAACGACGAACGCTTCAACATCGTCTCCCCCTACGCCCAAGGGGGGCTCGGCGAAGTTTCCGTCGCCCACGATTCGCAGCTCGGCCGCATGGTCGCTCTCAAACAAATCAAAACCCGCTGGGCCGACGACGTCGAAGCCCGCTCGCGATTTCTGCTCGAAGCGCAAATCACCGGTCGGCTCGAACACCCCGGCATCGTGCCGGTCTACGCGCTCGGCTTCGATCCCTCGGGGCGTCCCTATTACGCGATGCGATTCATCGAGGGCGAAACATTGCAGGAAGTCGCCAAACGGTTCCATGGTAAATACGACGACGCGCGCACCAATCGGGGCGAGCGCCTGCTCGAGCTTCGCAAACTCCTCGGTCGTTTGATCGACGTCTGCAACGCGATGGATTACGCCCACAACCGCGGCATCATCCACCGCGATCTCAAGCCCGCCAACATTTTGCTCGGTAAATACGGCGAGACGCTCGTCGTCGACTGGGGGCTCGCCAAAGTCATCGGCGGCGACAAGTTACCAACCCTGCCGTTTCAAGAAATCGCCTCTGGTAGCGGTGGCATTGTCGGCACGGTCATGGGGACCGCCATCGGCACGCCGGCGTACATGAGTCCAGAACAAGCCGCCGGCCGCGGCGACGAAATGAGCCCGCGAACCGACGTCTATAGCTTAGGCGTAACGCTCTATCAAATTCTTACCGGCCGCCTGCCCTTCGAAGAAGAATCGGTGAGCGGCGTGCTGCAGAAACTCCAGAGCACGGTCATTCAGTCGCCTCGCGAGCATTGCCCCTGGCTGCCGCGCTCGTTGGAAGCGATTTGCTTGAAGGCGATGGCACCACGCCCCGCGGAACGCTACGCCTCGACCGCGGCCCTGGCCGACGACATCGAACGCTGGCTCGCCGATGAACCAATCGTAGCCCATCCGCCGATGGTTCTCGGACGCATTTCGCGTTGGCTGCGCTGGCACCGCACGTTGGTCGTGGGACTCTTAATCGCGAATCTGATCGCAGTGCTCGCGTTGGTCGCGATCTTGCTGCGTTCATAATCTTAAGTTCGACTTCTGCTTTTTTTAACGACGAATCTAACGAATCCACGAATTTCGACTCTCTATGTTTGTGACAGCAAGGCCTCGTTGTTTAATAAATTTGAGGTAACAGTCTTCCGATGTTATTCGTGCAGATTCGTGTCATTCGTGGTTTAATTCCCTAACAGAATCGCGTACGCCGCGTAACCCGCGCTTGCGCTCGTGATGAGAATCGTCATCGCCACGGCGACCCGGCCTGTCGAAGAAAGCCGCTTCCACCCGCGGACCAGCCAGTTCCAAAGCGCGAGGAGTTTGGGTTCGCACCAGTCGAGTGCTTTGGCCATCGGGCGAAATTCTTGGGCCAACAGCGCCAGACCAAAGATCGCCACGAATCCGCCCGGTCCCGGCAACCACCCGATCGACGCCCCGCCGATGACCAGCACAAGGCCGAAAAAGATCGTCAACACCCGCGCCATGGAAAACCCTGGCGGACGATTGGCTTTGCGGAAATCATAGAACTCCAGAAACCGAGTCCCGGACTTGCCGCGCTTCAATTGATGGAGATCTTCCTTAGTCGCTTTAATCATGGACCCCTCACCCGCAAGTATAACGCACAAACTCCGTTATCTGTACGTTCGCTACTTGTAGGGGGTTTCTTGCCGCGCACCGGGATTTACCGGCCCCGGCCCGCCCGGCAAAGGGGGCTGGGGGGCCGGATCGCCCGGCGTGGGAGGCATCGGATCGCCCGGTGCCGGCGGCCCAGGCATCGGGGGCTGCGGGACGGGGATTTCGGGATCCTGGTTTGGTTGCCCCTGAACCTCATCGACAGGCAAGAGTTCAGGTGGCAAAACGATAGTCATGGGAATAAACATGGTTCTCTCCTCTAAAGCTGGCGGTATTTTCATCCGCAAGAAGAAAACGCAAATGACGTGCCCAGCTTGGCATATGAAACGGCCCACGCATGAACTGAGAATCAGGGCGGAATCGGAACCCCTTGAGCCGAGATTTAACCCGCCGCCACTTCATGCAGTTTGTGTGAATGATGTTGCTGCTTTAAGGTCGTTCGCTAGTTTGGTTGCATCGGGTTTTCTCGATCCGGGGCGACAGTC
>JBGTEU010000510.1:0-2381 GCA_041747595.1 Bythopirellula sp. | reverse complement strand
GGGCTGCGACCGATTTGCCGCCGTAGACGAGGTTGTATTTGCCGTCCGCCGCGGCGAGAAAGACGGCTTCGTAAACATGGCCCCTGGCAGTGACGCCGGTGACTTCGAGAGGTGGGCTGTCGCGATTCTCGATGACCAGGCGATAGGCCATTCTTCGAGTCTCGGGAAATTGGATCGTGAGCGATTCCCTCTGGAGCGTACGGAAGTTGATCCGCGTCAGTATAGACGCATCGATGGGCTCCCAGTAGATTCCCCTCGCTTCTTCAACTTGGGCTTCCACGCGAACGGTTCGACTAAAATTGCGTGCCGGCGTGGCGATGGCGATTTTGATCAGCGGTTCGCGGCGCGACTTCAAATAAATGTGCGTTTGCTTGGCTTCGGCATCTTGTTCCACCCGATCGAGCGTCAAGGGATACTCCACTTCACTGTCTCTCACGACGTCTTGGCGCATTTCGTCGTGCCAAAGTTCGATGCGGTCGATGCGGAACGGTTGACGGTTGATCGTGACCCGCTCGGTACGGCTTGTTTCGTCGTCGCCACTGAGGTTCCGCGAGAGCTCCATGAGCTGCGATTGCTGCTCCTGGGTCACGTCCTTGATCGTGAGGCGGAAATACTCGCGCTGATCCTCCGGGGCATCGAGCAGGTCGATGGCCAGATTGCGGACGTCCATGAATTGCGAATAATCGAAAACGAGTCCGTCGTCGACGATCGTTTGCCAATTCTGCCCGTCTGCCGAAGATTCCACCCGCACGTGGTGCTCAAAGTTCGAGAGCCTCGTTACCAGGCGAATCCCCTGAGGCGGAAGGGCATGCTTCTTGGGATCGCTGCGAAACGTGATTTCCAGACCGTCATCGTCAAGCGGCTTGAGCGACAAATCCTCAGCGGTCCACACTTGCTTGAACTTGCGGCTGCGCTTGGTCTGGCTGCGGCGGATCACGTACGCCTGCTGCTCGTCGTTGTGATTGTCGATCCTGAGATCAAGGTAATTGATGTACGACCGGGCGTAGACGTCGCTATCGAGCGGCACGGCGACCAGCTCCTCGGCTTCGAACGTAGGGAGTTTGAGAGGTTTTTCGTACCGAACGCTTTGCGCGGCCGTAGGCGAGGAAAGCGCGGTCACACACAGCATCAACGACGCGATGAAGCGGTTCATACCTTTCCCTCCGGAGCGTCTGGCTCGGTGGTGAATTTCTCGGGATCCTTGAAATAGAGGAAAGCGCCCGCGAAAAAGAGCACGCCCAGCAACATCAAGGCGACGATCCGCCAAATTTGATCGAGCTTCGCCAAATCGACGGTGAAGACTTTTATCGCAACGACGGTAAAAAGCAGGAGACCCAAATACCGCAAAACTGCGATTCCCTTGGAAATACCGCGAAGGATGAGCGCGAGGGCAAAGAGAGCCCACAGAATCGACACACCCCCTGCGCGTAGGCCTTCGTAGTTGTGATAAAGAAAACTGTTCACTTCGAGGGTGAGATACACAAACAACATGGCAAGGCTGGCGAAGCCAAGCACGTTGCGGATTTGCGCGCCTGAACCGTGTTTTGAGAAAATCGCGTAGGCCCCGCCAAAGAATCCGATGATCGCGCCGAAGTCGATGAGCCGCATCAGTGCATCGCGGAAGGAATAGGGCGTCATGTAGAGCCATTGTTCATTGACTCCCCAAGATGGCAGATCGATCACCAGCACCTTGCCGGCAACGGCGATGAGGGCCAGCACGAAGAGACCGAGGAACAGGGTTCCGCCGGCTCGAACGTACTCAAAGAGAAAGAATCCACAGAGTCCAATCCAAAGAATGGTGAGAATTGGCAGACGAGCGGGTGCGTAAAACACGCCGACCGTGCGGTTGAGTTCCAAGTGCAGATAGAGAAACCCCATCACAATCGCCGCGAACACGAGGACGTGGAGCATAGAAGATTTGCCAAGCCACGGCTGCACGTCGTTTTCACGAGAAACGACGCCGGAATCGACCGGCGGCTGGCGGTCGAGCATGCGGTAGGCAATGCCAAATGACGCGATGGGAATACCAAAGGTAATCAGACGTTCGACCAGCGCTCTCAAATAGTCGTTCCAAGACAATTCGGCCGCGGTGGCCAAACCACCGTAAAACTGCCGGCCGAGATCGTAGAAACAGAATCTCGCCAGCACGGCGGCGAACAAAAGCAGCGCTATGTGGCGGACGAATTGGCTGCCGATCTTTTGCGCGACCCACAGGAAGACGACGGCTTGAATCGCCCAACTCGCGGTGATCCACTGCCGAGATAAGACGAGCGGCATCGTGATCGCCAGAAAAAATGCCGACAGGCCAAACAGCGAAACCAACAACTCGCGGTCGACCAATTTGCGGCGTATGAAGAAATAAATGTGGGCGATGTAAAACG
>JBGTEU010000509.1:0-3635 GCA_041747595.1 Bythopirellula sp. | reverse complement strand
CCCATCGAATATTTCCGCATGGGACCCACCCCGTGAGTCAACACGAGCCAGCCTTCGTCGGTTTCGATGGGCGAGCCGCAATTGCCGAGTTGGATGAACTCCCACGATTGCGTCGGCTTCATCAACAATTGCTTGGTGTACCAGAAGTTGAGCATGTCGGAGTACATCAGGTAGATGTTCTCGCCATCCTGCCGAGAAAGCATTGCATATAGTCCGTTAATCCGTCGCGGGAAAAGCGCTAGCCCCTTATTCCTAACTTCCGGCCCGTTGAGCGTACTGATGCGAAATCGGCAAAAGTCTTCGGTCTCGAGCAATTGGGGGAGTGTGACCTTGCCGTCGAACGCCGTGTAGGTGGCGTAATAACAGATTTGTCCATCGTCTTCTTGAAATGCGACAAACCGCGCGTCTTCGATACCGTTTGTTTCGGTGGGTGAGTATGGGAAGATCACCCGTTCCGAGAGGCTCTGTTCGGGGGCGAACGCCACCTCATAGTTGGATTGCGCCAAGGCGACGATGCCTTTCGCCACGGCGTCGAATTCCGACATTCGATTTCTACTCTGCCGGCGAACCGTGGCGACCGCCGTCTGCAACTGTTCCAAAGAGAACGTCTCTTCAAGCAAGGAATACACCTGCTCCGAGAAACCGTTGCCGAGTCCCAATTCCATGAGCTTGCGCTGAAACAGCGGCTTTTCGTACTGCGAATTCGGCACTACGTCCGGTGCCGTTACGAGGCGTGTCGGCTTGTCGATTTGAATTCCGTTTTGAACATCAATGACGCCGCTACGGAAGGTGATCGAGGAAATGTGCCCTTCCCCCGTCGCACGCAGGCTTAATATGAATCGTTTTGATCCGTCTGGCAAACCCGATTGATCGGGATGCCAAACCATCGACGGGTTGAACAAAGCCGCGGACTCGAGCGCATACTCCTGCGTGAAATACGAGCCGATCAGGAGTTGACGGTTTTCGGAGGCGGGCTCGTCAGTAAGCAGGAACTCTCGCGCGTAGTCAAACCTGTTGAGAAAAAACTGTCGCAAGCGGTAATGCCGGCCGTGAAATTCACTCAGCACGTTCTCGAGCAGTCCATCGACCTCTACTTCGGAAAGCGCCATCACGCGGGCTACGATTCGCAGTGCTCGCTGGCCATCCATCAAAGGGAACGGGCGAAACAGAACGCGAGTATTGTTGGGCTTGAGAATAACATCCGTGCGCTTGAGATCCACTGCAAACTCCCTTTTGCCTGGCACTAAAAAAAGTGACCGCGTATTAGAACTGATCATCCCTATGCGGCCACGATGGCTAACGTCTTGCGCTTGCCCAACTCAGCCAACCCTAACTCAGCAAACAATGCCGCCTCAGAAAACAACTCCGTCACACCGGACATAATAATCCGAGGGCCGTAGTATAGCAGCAGCCGAGCATTTGGCTTGATCATTTCGAAAGGAATCATGCGTCGCAGGCGATGCCTTTCCCCTGCCATTGCTAGCTCCGCTCACGGTGTAGGGGGCACCTGACCTTCTATAAGCCAGGATCCCTTGGCAGAAGCATTGCCGGAAAAATTGCCGCACTGCGGTAAGCACGCTTTTCGGCAGGGGGGGCGAAACTGGAGGGGAAAATGATTTCCGCCCGGATCGGGATCACTTTCGGGGGTTAAAAGAGAAATGCTAATGGGCCAGGCGGTCGGCCGCGCAGGCCATGGCCACGGAATCCCGGCCATTTTGTTCGGTAATTCTGCGTTGATGTTTTCGATCGTGGATCCATGCAACCTGATCGGAGATCATTCGCCGCAGGAGCTCGCAATAAAGGGGAAGTTTGTGCCGCTGCTCACCCCAATGGAGTTCAAACTCTTGGTAGACGTCGTGGCTGCGGCCATGACCGATGCAATGCCGTCCGTCTCCACCGTAAGTTGCAATCGCATCGATACGAGCGCCCGGAAACAGCTCGCAGAGTTGCCGCATATCGTCCTCGTCGGCGATTCCGTGAATCCGGGCATGAGTAGGCACCCAGCCGTGCAGCGTGATATCGCCACGCTCGAACACCAGTCGCAGCTCCTGGCGATCGAGCCGGCCCGGCTGGTGAAATCCATGATAGAAATTTACGTGGATGCCACGCGCGTATCGCACGGTGCATTGCACCTGGTCTTCGCGTGGAGGCGACTCCTGGCGGCTCGCGTGGGCGGAGACGACTTCTCCCACGCCGAGCCAACCGGCAAACAAATCGAAAAAGTGAACGCCATGCTCAATAAAGATGCCGCCGCTTTTCGCGCGGTCCCAAAACCAGTGATCCGGCGACAAAGATTCGTCCGAGGCGTAATTCTCAAAGTAGCCGTGCAATAGCTCACCTAAAAGCTGGCGAGAGATCACTTCCCCCACGAGCTCGAACATGGGGTTGTAACGCTGCATCAAATTGGTGACGAGCAGGCGGTCTTGTTGCTTGGCGAGCGTTACCAACTCGTCCGCTTGCTCCACCGTCAGCGCCAACGGCTTTTCGCAAATGACGTGCTTCCCCGCGGAGAGTGCCATCTTGGCTTGTTCGTAATGCAGGAATGGGGGCGTGGCAATATAAACGACGTCGAGCTCGGGCATTTCGAGCAGCCGTTCGACGTCGACCACGTCTTCCACGCCGTAGCGTCGGGCCGCGGCCTCGGCGGCGGGACGTGCCGTGCCGGCCATTCCCACCAGCCGCACACCGGGCGTTTGCAAGAACTGCTGCAAGGCAAACAACCCGAACCCGCCGCAGCCGATTATTCCCAACGCGACCTTTTGCTCAGACATAAGTTGTTTGCTCGGTAGAATGCCCCCAGTGAGTCCTAATTTTCGTCTTCCACGCCTCTACGTGCAAGGTCAGGGGCTTTTCGTGCAGTTCGCTGCTGTTTATCAGCCTATTATTGGTTTGATTTCAACAGGGAGCGTTCTTTTTTTTGAACACGGCCAGCGGGGCACCCCTTATCTGTTCCGATTTCCAGAGCTTGAAGTAGAATAGCAACGCACTCATTCTTCGCCCATTTCCGTGAAGGAGCCTTTGTGGCCAAGACCGTCGTTAACCCTGCTGCGGAACTTCCTCCACGCGCTAGCGACGTGCCGCTCACGCTCGAGCAGCTTGGCGGGCTGGACCTTTTTACGTCGATCAAGAAAGCCCCTTCGTTTTCCAAGTTCCCCGGAAGTTACGTTCTGCGGCATTATCAAGCGGGCGAGGCGATCTGTCATCAAGGCCAAGCAGGTTGGTCGGCCTTTTACATGCTCACCGGCGAGGACCTCGCGGAACTCGGTATTGGATCCGCGGCTACGGCGGGCACGGGTCCGAAACGGCTGGCAACGGCACGATTATTAAGTGCCGCGGCAGGTCAAACCGTAACGAGCGGATTCTGGAGAAAACTTACCAAGGTATTGAGCGCACCACGTTCGGTCGGCTTTGCGAATAAGCCTGAATTAATTCCCAACGATGGCCCCAGCGACATCAACTACGAGACTCGCCAAGCCGCGATTTACGCCGGCGAAGTTTTCGGCGAAATGAGCTGCCTGACCCGCCAACCCCGTTCCGCGACGGTAGTGGCCGATGCGGAATGTTACGCGCTGGAAATCCTCCGCAATGTGCTCGACCAAATGCGCCGCGACCCGCAATACAAGCAGCAATCGGAG
>JBGTEU010000508.1:0-6253 GCA_041747595.1 Bythopirellula sp. | reverse complement strand
CGAATTCTGTCGCCAAACTCAGGACACAATTGTCCCATTTCAGGGTGCTGAGCGATGAGCTTACATCGATGCTGTAACTTCTCTACCCACAAATCTGCCGCAGTTAGATTATCTGCAGCAATGTACTCCATGATTTCAGTTAAATCATCCCAGGCAGCGGATGTATAACGAAGTCGGCTCATCTAGCAGAATTCTTAAGTTGATCGAGCCTGGCACGGAGTGAATCAAAAACCTCGTCATGATCGTGCAGTTCACCTCGATCGGCTTGATCGATACCGACATGAATTTGCGATTTGAGTTCGTGTCGAGCCTGGAGCAATCGCACGCCGTCAGCAACCGCATCCTGCGCAGATGGATATTGACCAGTCGCTACGAGCCCTTCGACAAACTGAGAAGCGTCGGGAGTCAATTGAACATTCATGGCAAATCTCCTTACCTCTCATAATAAGTGGATACGGTTAAAAATCAAACTCGGCCCAGAATTGCCTCCGCTTCGTCACACAGCCGCTTTGCCTCCTTGGCCGTTGGGGCCTCGGCAAAAATGCGTACGATCGGCTCAGTGTTGCTGCCTCGAATGAGGAGCCACTTCCCCGGCCAGTCGAATCGCAGGCCGTCGAGACTGTCGCAGCTTGCATCTTTAAAATGCTCCTGCAATGCAATGAAGCAAGCAGCAATTTTTTCTGGCGCCAGAGTGACTTTCGATTTGTGGATGGCGTACTGGGGTAATTCCGCGGCAAGGGCGCTGACAGGCATCTCCCGGGCAGCCATGGCGTCGAGCACCAACGCCATCCCCACGAAACTATCCCTCACCAAGCCGACACGGGGATCAATCACGCCGCCGTTTCCTTCACCCCCAAGCACGGCTTTTTCGGCAAGCATCAAGTCGACAACATTGGCTTCGCCGACTTTTGAGCGAAAGAACGGCACGCCATATTTCTCTGCCAAGTCCTGGGTCATCCGGCTGGTCGAGCAGTTGGTGACCACTGACCCTGGAGTTTTTCGCAGCACGTGATCGGCCACGAGCGCGAGCGTATATTCCTCGCCGAGATAGTTGCCGTTTTCATCGATGATGGCCAGGCGATCGGCGTCGGGGTCCTGGCAAAAACCAATATCGGCGTTCGACCCACGAACATTTGCCAACACGGTCTGCAAATTCTCGCTGGTTGGTTCAGGAGGGTGCGAAAACAACCCGTCAGGTTTGCCACCAATCAAGGTGACTTCACATCCAAGGGCCTCAAGCAACGGCACGGCAAGCACGCTGCCCGCGCCGTGATTGGCGTCGACGAGCACGCGGAATTTCCGCTTTTTGATCCGCTCGACGTCGCACGTGGCAAGCACCAAGTCCCTGTGTGCGGAAATCGTGTCGCCAACGACTTCGCACGCGCCGAGTTCGTCAAACAATTTCCAACGGGGGCGGCCTGCATGAAAGCGATTGGCCACTTTTTGCCCGGCAACGGCGGGGATTACGCGACCGCTGGAATCGAACAATTTAATGCCGTTGTATTCGCGTGGATTGTGGCTTGCGGAGATTTGAATCCCTCCGGCACCCTTGAGCTTACGAACTAACACGCCCGTGGTTGGCGTGGCCGCGATGCCGGCGTCATTGCATTCCCGTCCCATTGCCAACAACGCCGATTGAGCGGCGGCCTCGAGCAAGGGCCCCGTGTGCCGTCCGTCGCGCGTGACCACCACGGGACCAGGCGGCAACTCCTCGGCAAACGCGGCGATGTACCGGATGACGACTTCGGGCGTCAGCGATTGGCCCACAATGCCGCGCAGGCCGGAAACACTGATGATAAGATCGCTCATGCGTGTGCTTTTCGTAGAGTAAGAATCGAGTGGGACAGCCAAAATAGTAACAGGAACGAGTGGCGAGCAAAACATCTCGGGAATTACAAACACGGCAGCGGCGGTATAATTGGCTGTATGAGCGAAAAGAAAGATCATTCGCGACGCGATTTTCTACAGGGCAAGGCGGCCGTGCGGTCGTTTGCCGACCGAATTGTCGATTGGGCCCAAGAGTGGATTGAATCGACGACGGAACTAATCGCTGATCGCTTTCCGGCCACACCTACCATCCATTTAGAGGCGACGCGTCGGGCGATGGCGTGCGAGTTTTCCGTGCGCTATCACGAGTCCGATCGCCAATTGGCAGGTGTCGTGCTGGACGCCTTTGATGAAATCGAGGCCGTGGAAGATCAACTCACGATTTATCGCGAGGCGAGCGAAGTCATCACGATCAATCAACAGGCCGCGCACAATCCCGTCGTGGTTGAGCCGCATTTGTTCGCGTTGATGCAACTCGCGGCCAAGCTGCATGCAGATACTGAGGGGGCGTTCGACATCACCGGGACGCCCCTTTCACGGGTGTGGGGTTTCCTCCAACGCGCGGGGCGCTTGCCAAGCGACGAGGAAATCGCCGCAGCCTTGGAGTTGGTGGGCATGTCGCATGTGGAGCTCGATGCTGTCCAGCAGGCCATCCGATTCCGACAACCGGGAGTGGAGATTAACTTCAACGCGATGGGCAAAGGTTATGCACTCGACAGGGCTGCGAAGTTGCTCGACGAACGGAGTGCAAGTGACTATCTGTGGCATGGAGGGCGCAGTAGCATCTTAGCCCGCGGTGTGAATCGCGGGGACGATCAAGATTGCTGGAGCATTGGCTTACGGCATCCGTTAGAGCCCAATTATCGCCTCGCGGAATTTCATTTGCGGAATCGAGCCCTGGGAACTTCCGGCGGGGCGACCCAATTCTTCGACTACGAAGGGCACCGCTACAGCCACATTCTCGACCCGCGTTCCGGTTGGCCCGCTACGGGCGTTTACACGGCCACCGTGCTTGCCTCCACTGCTGCTGAGGCCGATGCCTTATCCACGGCGGCTTTCGTGTTTGGCCCAGAAAAAATAGCCGAGTTTTGTGCTCGCCGTCCCGACATTGGCGTCGTAATGGTGTGTCCCGCGGAGACGGAATTCGGTATTACAGTATTTGCAGGCAACATCGTCAGAGAGGATTGGACTCCCCTGTGCGATGTGAGAATGATGGCCGTTGTGTAGGCGGACGGCCGACGGGACATCACGGCTAGCGCGGCTGTGAATTTTACGATTACGGGGCACCGATAATAAAGACTATGTCGGCCCTCCTACACACCACGAGAGACGAGTGTCGTGGACTTTTTGATTGAAAGCTTCGGTTATCTTGGCATCGTGCTGTTCTTGGTGTTAACCGGGTGTGGCCTTCCTATCCCGGAAGAGATTCCCATCGTGCTCGCCGGCGTACTCAGCTCGCAGGGAAATCTCGATCCTTGGTTCGCGTTTCTCGCCTGCTTGATCGGGGCCCTCTTGGGCGATAGTGCGATGTACGCCATTGGCTACCATTTCGGCCACGGGTTGGCCATGCGCCACCCCAAGATCAGCAAACTCATCGGGGCCCAGCGCGAAGCCTCGTTCGAAATTGCCATCCAGCGACACATGTTCAAGGTGATGTTGCTGGCTCGCTTCATGGTAGGGGTCCGCGGACCCGTGTATCTTTCAGCGGGAGTCGCGCGCGTGCCTTTTCGGAAATTCATTATGTACGACATGGTTTGCGCGACGTTGGTTGTGGGCACTTTCTTCTCCATTGCCTTTTACTTCGGCGACGATATCACTGATCTCTTACGCGAAGCGGAATGGGCGTTCACGCTCGTGGTGATATTGGTAGCATTAGTCGCGGCTTTATGGTGGCTTCGCAAGAAAAAGCAACCCGCCATCGACGAGACCGTCATTCGCCACGTCACCCACGAAGACGATCCACAACTCCGCACTGACTAGCCGGCGAAACGTAGAGTCGCGGCAATTCTTGTGATTAATCCCACCACCAACGTTCGGCAGGTGCCGAGGCACGTTCTCGATGCTTGCTAAGCGTCATGGCTTCGGATGCTTCGATTTGCTTGACTTTGATCGACTTCGCCCCGTCAATCCACACGCCACCGCTGATTCCGGCGATGACATGGCGACGGTCGATCACGCGATGATTGATCACGGTCTCGACTTCCCGCGGCACAGCCAAGCGGGGAAGACGCAACACGTTCACATCCTCAAACAACGCTGGCTGCCAACCGGTTCGTTCGAGCAAATGCTCTCGGTCAATCAACGCCAATACGAGAGCCAGATCAAACACGTTCTGTAATTCACCATAGAGTGGATACTTCTGGCTCAGAGCGGCAAACTCCGCGGTAAACGACTCAGCAAATCGGCGGTTCAAATCGTCCGACTGGTTCGTATGGACCCGCTGGCCTCGTGCGGCGAGCAGCTCATTTTCACTGAGCACTTGAACGCCACCGGCTGGAAGCTGGAACACATCACGCTCGGCAGACGCTTTCACGGGCCGCTCCCGCATGGCAAACCACCACCGCAAGACACTCATCGGGGGCGCCGAACCATCCGGCAAGAGTTCCACGGTGTCGAGATAGTTTGTTACGCCGTCGACGCTCTCGGCGAGCCCCATACCGACGAGCTTCATGTGGTAGTCGGCCACCAACAGCACCATCGCCAGATGGCTGTCGGGAACAAGGCCGAAGAACTCGACGTCTTGGCTGCCGAGGGTTTCTCGAAGCCCCTTCAGCCACTCTCCGCGTTTGCCGGGTTCAAGCGGCTTCGTAGCGGAGCGGGTGAGAAACGCTTGGGTATCGGCCAAGGCTTGTTGCCGGGGCGTAATCGAACACCCAAAGGCCGCGCTCGTTTTTTGTCGACGCCAGAGCGTAAGCAAATCATCAAGCCGCAAGACGGGTTGGCTCGATTCGACACTCACCAAGATGCCATGCGGGTCAAGCCGCCAATCGTCGGCAGGTCCCGCAAGAATCAAGTCGCGCGTCTCGGGATTCACGATCACAAACTCGACGCGCTGCAAACCGGCGAGGGTGAGCATTTCCGCCAAGAGTGGCTTGTGCTGGGCTTGATGAGCGAGAATCGCACTTTCCAATCGAGGGAGCGAGACATAACGGAGTGCCGACTGCTGCCGTGCATTAGCCGATGTTTCGGCGGTATTTTCGCGTGGGGCACGGCGCAAACTCACCGAAGCAAGCACATTTTTATCAAACCGCAACGTCCCGTTCGCATCGGCATAGACGCCCGTTGGGAAGGGTTGAATCTCGCCTTCACCCGAGCCGTTTTCCATCCAACTGTCAAATGCGACCGTCGATTGGATGAGATCGATGAGCGAATCAAAATCGGCGTTGGCCGCGCCGCCTTGCGCCCCGGGGACAAAGCCCGCCGGGTTGGGAGCTCCAAAGAAGCCCTGATTGCCCAACGCTTGATTGCCCTGCGGAGGAGCGCCTTGCTGGGCGTCAAGATTGGAAATAACGCAAAAAGAACAAACGGCCGCCCACACCAAGCTGCGGGCCCAGGTCTTTTCGAGATTCATTGTGCACCTCGCTCTGTTCCAGGAGAGAAGATGCAGATGATTATCACGCTTGACGGCGGAAATGTCCACTAGAAGACCGGCGACTCGTCGAGTCGCGGCTATTTGGTAGAAGAAGCCAAAAGAAAAACGGCTCCTGACCCGAAAAGAGTCAGGAGCCGTTGGTTTTCAATCTCAGTGTGGAACCTTACGGTTTCACTGGCTGATTTCAGCCGGCACAACCGCAGCTTGGTTCGCAGCAGCCGTTGCCAGCACACCCGCAGGAAGGCTCGCAGCAGCTGTCAGCACACCCACAGCTGGGTTCGCAGCAGCACTTGCGGGCAGCGTGACGAGCACGCATGCGGGCCAACAGGCCACAGCGCTTCTTGGGGCAGCAGCAGCTCGAAGCACAGCAGCAATCGTCTGCACAACCGCAGCTGGGTTCGCAGCAGCAGTCGTTAGCGCAACCGCAGCTGGGCTCAGCGGCACAGCAGTTGTCACCAGCACAACCGCAGCTGGGTTCGCAGCAGGCATCGGCACATCCGCACGAAGGCTCGCAGCAGCAAGCGTGCTTGCAAGCACGACGGGCCTTGCAGCGAGCGAACAAGCCGCAACGCTTCTTGGCACAGCAGCAGCCGCTGTCGCAGCAGCAATCATCAGCACAGCCACACGATGGCTCACACGCGTTGGCACAACCGCACGATGGCTCGCAACAGTTGTCCGAACAACCACAGCTCGGCTCGGCACAACCACCGAACATGCCGAAGAACGCGTTGGCGTTCGAGGCACTGCCCAGGACGATTGCGACGCACAGGCCAAGCGTCGACAAAAGGACATTACTCTTCATTTGGGAGGCTCCTAAATTGAGGGGGAAACACA
>JBGTEU010000507.1:0-4942 GCA_041747595.1 Bythopirellula sp. | reverse complement strand
GTGAGCACTTTGTTGCTGTTGTCCGACATAATCACGCGAATTCCCACGCCATCGGCTTCGGAATTGAGCTTTGCCGAACTGGGGTCGACCACTCCCAAAGCCGCGTGCTCGGTCGCGGAGGTCGCGGCGACGCGCAAGATTTCGCGGTCCATCACGCAGGTCGCCGCCTCGGCCATTTGGCGCGTGGCATCCGCGGGGTAACCCTGCTTCGAGGGAATTTCCCACAGGCCATTTTCCTCGGCGACTTCGAACTCGCGGGCCGTCGCGGTCTCGGCGTCGAACTTGATGATCTTGAGCCGCTTGGGGGCGTCGATCTCGAATTCATTGAGCCGCTGGCCGACAAACTCTTCCACGTCCAGCGCGTACTCGCTGGGGACCACAATGAACGCGGCTAAAAGCGCGACTGCGCCCGCCGCCATGAATGCCAGGGTCTTTGCCGTTTCGGTCATATCGCATGCATCCTTTAAGGACTCGCAGGTGTTATTTAGCCGGATGGCAACGCCGTCCGGGACCCGGCGAGCGTTGCTCGCCGGCTAGGTTATTTCAATCGGCTCTTGGCGATGCCTTCTTGTTCCGCGCCGCGGCGACGGAAGAACACGTATAGCGCCAATAAGAGCGGCGGAATCGGCGGTACGAGGATCGCGTACAATTTGTAGCGGTCTTGCACGCCGCGAATTTCCTGGTCGGTCGCGTAGCTGATTTGCTTAAGCTTGCGGCTACGGCTCGATTCGATGGATTGCATCTGGTTTTTCAAGCGATCTTGTTCACGCAAGCGGACCGCTTCTTTTCGCTGCTCACGAGCCGTGCTGCTGAGTCCTTCCATCTTGTCCACGGCGGCAACGCTTTCTTCAAAACGCCTTTGGGCCTCTTCGATTTCCTTTTGAATCTCGGCCACGAATGCGTTTTGCTGGGCGAGCGCGTCGTCGCGGTATTTTTTGGTCGCTTCGTCAATTTTTGCCAACGTGCGATGCTCGCGGGTCCTTTTGCGGATACTGATGAAGCGTTCGTCTCCGGCCAACGTGTCGATGATATTCAGGATGAACGTCACGTTTTGCGTCGCAGCCAGCAATTCTGTATCGCCGCTTTGGCGGATGGCGAAGAAGTCGGGGATCATCCAGTCGATGTCGGTGACTACGACGGCGCTGATCTTTCGTTCTTTGATCTCGCTCGTGTCGACGTCGTCGTCCTTTTCTTGTTCTTCGCCGTCCGCTGAAGCGGACTCGCCGGCAGAATCCTCTTTCTCTTCATCTTGGGGGGCGGCGACGCCGGCGAGGAGTAAATCATCGTCGGTGACCGTGCCATTAATCCGTGCGGCGAGAATGTAAGAAGTCTTGGTCAATTGCCGGCTGAAGACTCGCTCGTTGCGACTTTGCCGCTGCAAGGCCGCGGCATCGACGATCCCCGCGTTGCCACTGCCGGTGACCACGAGTTGTTCGAAATCGAGTTTCGACCCTTCGGCCTTGGTGATCGAGCCGGGGTAGATCAGCAGCAATTGATTGAGGCCCGACGAAATGACGTTTTCGGAGTTGAAGGGCTCCTTGGCACCGTTGCCAGCGTCGATGAACACCCATTGGGGATCGGCATAGGGGGTGAGATTTTTCTCGGGGAGATAATCTTGCCAAATCACTTCGGTCGGTTCGACGTTCACGCCGAGGGTCCGCCAGAGTTGGTTGATGTCGCCCTTGGGAATTGTTCCCCCGCCACCGAACATGCCCATCATCCCCGGCTGCTGCCGTGGTTCCGCCGTACCGGCCACGTCCTGGGGATAGAAGTAGGGGAGGGGATCTTCCAGAATCGCCACCGGCGTGCCATTGCGGACCGCGTCGACCAAGTGATCCATTTGCTCGGGTCCAAGCATCGAAGGTTGAATCGCCAGCAGCACGTCGTATTCGCCTTTAAGCGGCTGCGTGAGATCGATCCCGCGATCTTCGACTTCATATTGCTTGCGAAGTTCGGTGATCAACGGCCACTCCCGAGCGCGATCGGCCGAGGGGTTTAGGAAAGGAATGCCCGTGTCGATGATTCCCAGCTTGGGGACTTTTTCTTGCGTGACGGTGCTGATCGACCGCACGAGCTCGTACTCGACGGGGATCCCTTTATCGAAGAAAGGAATCACCACCTTACCGAGGCCCGAGGTGATCGCGGCACCGAGAAAAATTGTCTCTTGGGTCCGTTCGCGGCCACTGGTGACCATCACGTCGCGGGGCGTGATGCCGTAAGATTGTTCGGCGAGCACCGCCTCGGGACCGTAGTTTTCAATTTCATGCTGAGTCACGCGGACCTTGTTGCCACTGAGGGCCTGCAGCTCGGCAAGCGTGGAAAGCAGGTTTAACTTGGTCGCCGTATAGTCGGTGGGGACCTGAGGGCTGACGTAGGCGTCGATGTGAATGGTTTTGGCGTCGGGGTTGTCGCGGAGCTTTTCGAGGAGAGCAAGCGTGTCGTCGGAGAGAGAGCTGAGTGCGGCGCTGCTGATATCGGCCCGCAGCCAATTGCGATTATTCACGAGTTGCGTGAGCCCAATCGCCACCGCCAAGAGCGCGATTGCCCGGACCAAGTAGTGCCCAGCCAGCGAATTGCCCTCTTCCTGGGAATTCCAATGCCTGCGACCGATGAGCACCATGCTGACGTAGATCATCACCGCCGCGAGCATGATGAAATAGGTCGCCCCGCCGAGGCTCACCACACCCCGCTCGAAATCACGGAAGCGTTCCAGGGCGCTCCACTGCCGCACGGTTTGTGCGATCACCGGATTTTTGATGAACCAATCCGCTACGCCGAACATGGCGAGAGGCATGTTGAACAGCGTTCCCAGGATAAACCCGACCGTGAGATTCTGCGTGAGAAACGACGCGACCATGCCGATGGCAATCATCGCGACGCCGATGAACCAATAGCCGATGTAGGTGCTGATGAAGAGGCCGCCGTCGGGATCGCCGAGGCCCCATTTGAACACCAGGAATATCGAGAATGCCGAGAACAGCAATGAGACGGTGAAAATCGCCACCCCCGCCAAATATTTGCCGAGCACGACATCGAAATCACTCGCCGGCGAAGTGAGCAGCAATTCGTCGGTCCCTTGCCGGCGTTCCTCAGCCCAGATGCTCATCGTGATCGCGGGGATGAACACCAACATAATGAACGGCAACCAACGGCTCAGTTGGTCGAGATTTGCCAAATTACCCGAGAAAAACTCCGGCGGCCAGAACGTGGCCAGCGAGCTGAGCACCACGAACACGCAAATGAATACGTAACCCGTGGGGTTGGAAAAATAGCTGACGAAATCGCGCTTGAAGATCGATTTCAAAACGTTCCATTTCATGGCAATCAAATTCCTGTGCGTCGGTCTCGCAAAGTGAGTGAGTGAAGCAATGTAGGTAGGTGAAGTAATGTGCTAAACAGCGGTGGTGAGGGCCTGGAACTGTTCGTCGAGATTTCGATGCTCGCGAGTCAAGTCTTGCGGCGTGCCGTCGAACACGAGCCGCCCTTCGTTGATGAACACCACGCGGTTGCACATCGCTTCGACTTCTTGAAGGATGTGGGTCGAGAGCAAAATTGTTTTCGTTTGGCCAAGCTCACGGATCATCTTGCGGACCTCGCGAATTTGGTTGGGATCGAGTCCCGCGGTCGGCTCGTCGAGAATCAACACGTCGGGATCGTGCAGTAATGCTTGAGCCATCCCCACGCGCTGACGATACCCCTTGGAGAGCTTGTCGATCGGTTTGCCGATCACGGCTTCGAGATTGCAGGTCTTGATGACCGCCGCGATGCGTTGTTGAAGCACGCTCTCGCTCAAACCGCGGAGCTCGCCGAAAAACGTGAGCAAACTTCGCGGCGTCATGTCGGGGTAGAGCGGCCCGTTTTCCGGCAGGTAACCCAGGCGCTGGGCCCCTTGCAACCGCTCGGTCGCCATGTTGAAGCCGGCGACCTTGGCCACCCCTTCCGAAGGGGCCAAATAACCGGTGAGCAACTTCATCGTGGTGCTCTTGCCGGCACCGTTGGGTCCCAAGAAGGCGGCGACTTCGCCCTTCTTGATCGCGAAAGTCACATCCCGCGAGGCGGCAAAACTGCCGTAGAATTTTGAGAGGCCGATGGCCTCGATCATCGGTTCCGCACCAGCGGGGGAACTCAACGATTGGGGGGATTCTAAACTTACAGCCATGGAAATCTCGCGATGGTCGTGGTGACGGCCAGGCCATTTGCCCCGCACGTCGTTGAAATACAGTTAAACAATTTTGCCCAAAGGGAAGCACATCGAGCCGGACGAATGTCCAGCGCCCTGGCTGAGGGTTGGAGTTGTCAGCCGGCTGGCGAAGCGAAATCTTGCCAGCACTAAGTCTCGTCAGCACTGGCACTTGCGGCAGCAAACCTCAATCGGTACGCACGCCTTTCCGCCACGCCTCAAGAACCGTAGAAGGTAACCCGCCAGCGGGCGATCTGTCCATACCGGACCCACTAGACGCGCTACGCCTGCAAACGGGAAGGGGTTCGCCGCGGGAGTCAAAAAACAGCAGATTTAGCCCGTCGCGACGACATTCAAATGGCGCCGCCAAGAAGTGCCCCCAGTTTCCGGGAAATCGCTCCGCAGGTGAACCCCGCGGGATTCCTCGCGCCGCAGGGCTGATTCGATCATCACCCGGGCCACCGTGAGCATGTTTTGCAACTCCCAGCCCTCGGGGTCGTTGAATTGCCGTGAGAGGGCGTAGTGACACCACTGATCGGCGGTTTTGCCCGCCTCGGTTAATTGGCGGCCATCACGAATCACCCCCACGGCCCGCCACATCAGGCTCTTAAGTGCGTTGCGGATGTCGAGCAAATCGAGGGGTTCGCCGCTGGGCTCGAGCGCCTTGTTTTCCAGCGGGATCGCTTGAAACGAATCAGGCATTTCGAGCGCCGCGGCTGAGGCCCCCGCGCCGGCATGGGCCCCGTAGACCAAGCCCTCGAG
>JBGTEU010000506.1:0-7718 GCA_041747595.1 Bythopirellula sp. | reverse complement strand
GCGAATCTATGTTTTTTGGCACGAGTACATCTTGGTGCCACTTTCTCTGCGGCCCCATTGCGATATTGTGATGCTGGTAAGCCGTCACGGCGATGCCGAAGTTTTGGCCCGAGTGGCGGGGCATCTGGGCTTTGGTTGCGTGCGGGGATCGACGACGCGGGGGGGCACGGCAGCACTACTGGAATTGGCTCGCCACGGCAAAAAATCGCATTTGGCAATTACGCCCGACGGACCACAGGGTCCCCGCCGCAAAATGGCGCAAGGTGCAATCTATTTGGCATCGCAATCGGGGATGCCGATCGTGCCGATGGGTTTCGGGATGGACAATCCCAAACGGATGAAAAGCTGGGACCGCTTTGCGATTCCACGCCCGTTCTCTCGCGTGCGGTGCGTCGTTGGTCCAGCGATTCGGATTCCCCCTCGGCTCTCGCGTGAGGCCTTGGAAGATGCAAGACTCCGCATGCAAGCCATCATGACCGATCTCACGCTCGAAGCGGAAAACTGGGCCGAGCGCGGGGGAACTCGCGCGGGCGACGGATTCGAACGCCAGCGGACGCGCGTTCTGCAGACGGCATCTCCGCTACCTGTTGAGCAATATACGCAACTCGCGATTGCGCAGGAAACGCAGCGGCTGAGTGCGTAGCAAGAATGTCATTCCGAAAGGAGTTCTGCGACTTGAGGAATCTGGGGTCAATCGTTGCACGCCTTCAATTCGGAAAGGTACTGCAAACCAGATCCTTCGGGTCGTAGAACTCCCCTCAGGATGACATGATGCCGCCTTGCGCCGTGGGCTATTTGCGGCTAGAATGCTGCGATGCCTAAGACTTTTCTCGCCGAAACACCGCTGAGCGATCGCGTCTTGTCGGTCTCGCAACTCACGGCCCAATTAAAAGGGGTGGTTGAGAGCCATTTCTCGTCCGTGTGGGTCGCGGGGGAAATCTCAAACTTCTCTCGGCCCCAGTCGGGGCATTGCTATTTCACCTTGAAAGATGACGTGGCCCAGTTGCGGGCCGTCGTTTGGCGAACCGCGGCGAGTCGGCTCAAATTCGATTTGCACGATGGCCTGGAAGTCGTTTGCCGGGGATCGCTCGACGTCTATCCCCCTCGCGGCAGCTACCAAATGGTGGTCTCGGAAATCGAACCGCGCGGCATCGGCGCGTTGGAACTCGCCCTGCGAAAGCTGCGCGAAAAGTTTGCGGCGGAAGGGTTGTTCGACCCTGATCGCAAACGGCCGCTACCGACGTTTCCGCGGCGGATCGGTTTTGTCACGAGCCCCACCGGCGCGGCGGTCCACGATTTTCTGCAGGTCTTGAAGCGGCGTTGGCGGGGTGTCGAAGTTTTTATTTTTCCCGTGCGGGTGCAGGGAACCGGCGCGGCCGAGGAAATCGCCGCGGGCATCCGGTTGGCCAACCGTATGAAGCCCGCGCTCGACGTGTTGGTTGTCGGGCGTGGTGGCGGGAGCCTCGAAGATCTGTGGGCGTTCAACGAGGAACCCGTTGTGCGCGCGATTGCCGGTTCGCGCGTCCCGACGGTTTCGGCGGTGGGGCACGAAATCGACGTGACGCTCGCCGACTTAGTGGCCGACGTGCGGGCGCTCACCCCCAGCGAAGCAGCTGAACGAGTGGTCCCCTCCTCCGCGGAAGTGACCGAGTTGATCAGGCATTCGAGCGAACGGCTGCAGAGGTCGCTTTTCTTACGAGTGGCGGATTACCGGCAACGGCTCGATGCGATAGCCAGCCGCCCTGCCCTGGCCCGGCCGCTCGATACGGTACACAATCAAAGTCGCGTGGTCGACGAATTCGGGACTCGCCTGCACGGCGCGATGCGAATCCATTTGCGGGAACGACAATCGCAACTGACCGCCGTAAGCGGCAAGCTCGATTCGCTGAGCCCGCTGGCGGTGTTGGGACGCGGTTACAGTCTCACGCAAGACAAAAATTCCGGGCGACTCATCACCGCGGCAAAGCAATTAAGAACAGGACAAGAAATCGTCACCCGTTTCGCGGCGGGAACGGTAATCAGCAAAGTCGAAGAAACACACGCGTAACCCACCGCTTGCGGTTTCGCGAAATAAGATTGTAGGCCGGAACGAGCGGTAGCGCTGTTCCGGCAATTTAAGGGCGACGCCTGTAAGTTGCCGGAACTGCGCACGGCTTGTTCCGGCCTACGATTGATGCTCAAGAACGCTAAGCCACAAGAGGCTGGAGATACGATGGCGAAGAAAAAACAAACCGACTCGGAATTGTGCTTCGAGGATGCGCTCAAGGAGCTCGAAACCATCGTCGGCAAGCTCGAAGGGGGCAAACTGGGCCTCGAGGAATCGCTCGAACAGTACGAGCACGGCGTTCAGCACCTTAAGCAGTGTTATCAACTCCTGCGTCATGCCGAGCGGCGAATCGAGCTGGTGAGTGGCCTCGACGCGGCGGGGAAGCCGCAAACCGTCTCTTTCGACGACGACGAGACCGAAACGCTCTCCGCCAAGGGGGATTCTCGCAGCCGCCGTCGCAGCGTTTCCAGTGAAAGGGCTTCGGCCAAACGCCCCACGTCAGATGAAGTGGACGATGAATCATCGCTCTTTTAGAATGGAGTGATGAGTATAACACCTTTCGGCATGAGCAGCCTCACGGAAATGATTGACGCCGCGCTCCGTGAGTCGATCCGCTTTGCCGCCGATTGTCCCGACCAGCTCCGCGAGGCCATCGAATATAGTTTGCTCGCGCCGGGAAAACGGTTGCGGCCGCAGTTGGTGTTGATGGCCTGTGACGTTTGCGACGGAGATGTGCAAACCGCCCTTCCCGCGGCGGTAGCCGTCGAGATGATTCACGCCTACTCGCTTGTCCACGACGACCTGCCGGCGATGGACAACGACGACCTGCGGCGGGGTCGGCCCACGTGCCACAAGCAGTTCGACGAAGCGACCGCGATCTTGGTGGGGGACGCCTTGCAGGCCCGGGCGTTTGAAATGCTTGCCACCAAAATTCGGCCCGCGGAATATGCGGCCCGCTGTTGCGCGGAGCTCGCCGCTGCGGTTGGAGCAGAGGCGTTGGTTGGCGGGCAAGCCGCGGACTTGGCGAGCGAATTCCAAGAATGCACGCTTGCGGAGTTGGAAGCGATCCACCGCCGCAAGACGGGGGCCTTGTTCCGCGTGTCATTGCGGCTGGGTGCGATCGTCGCCGACGCCTCGGATCAATGGCTCGCCGCTTTGGACGATTACGCCGACAATTTGGGGCTCGCTTTCCAAGTGATCGACGATTTGCTGGATGTTTCCGGCAACGAAGGAAAAATGGGGAAACGGCTGGGGAAAGATTCCACTCGTGGCAAGAACACTTACCCGGCGATAATCGGGGAACAGGCGAGCCGCGAATTGGCCGAGAAACTGATTGAACAGGCGTGCACCTCGCTGGAGATTTTTGGCGAGCGGGCCCATGCCCTCCGTGAGCTGGCCATTTTTGTGAGGCATCGAAATACGTGACGCAGAAAATTCTCCCAACGATTTCCGAACCGGCCGACATGCAAAAACTGTCGCTGCCGCAATTGGAGCACTTGGCCGGCGAAATCCGCGAAGTGCTGTGCAATCTTATTGCCTGCCGCAGCGCCCACTTCGCATCGAATCTGGGAGTCGTGGAATTGTGCATCGCGCTACACACGACGTTCGATTTTCGCCGCGACCGTTTGATTTGGGACACGGGCCATCAAATCTATCCGCACAAGTTGATCACCGGTCGTTATGCCGATTTCCAAACGATCCGCACCAAGGGGGGCCTTATGGGTTACCCCAATCCGGCGGAGAGCGATTTTGAAATGTTCATGACCGGACACGCGGGGGCAAGTCTTTCGACCGCGATGGGATTGGCGAGTGGCGATTGCTAGCTCCGCCCGGAAGAAAAGCGGCACTCGGTGGCCGTGATCGGCGACGGGGCATTTCCCTCGGGGGTCGTGTTCGAAGCGATGAACAACTCCCGGCGCCAAAGCGACAAGCTGTTGGTGGTGCTCAACGACAATCGCATGTCGATTTGCCCCCGGGTCGGGGGTGTGGCCGATTATTTGGATCGGTTGCGGATGAATCCCATGTACACGGGTTTCAAAGACGAAGTCGCGAAAATCTTGAGCCATGTGCCGCTGTTGGGCGATCCGACCGAGCGATTCCTCGTGCAACTTAAGGAAGCCGCCAAGGCCGGTTTGAACGGTGGAATGATGTTCGAGGATTTGGGCTTCCGCTACGTGGGCCCGATCGACGGACACAACATCGGCTTGCTGCGTAAATATTTGAAGATGGTTAGCCGCATCGACGGCCCCGTGCTGTTGCACGTCGTGACCGAGAAGGGGCATGGCTTTCAACCCGCCGCGGAAGATCCCGTGCTGTTCCATGCCCCGCCGCAATTCGAGCGCCGCGACGACCGGCAAGTTACGCTCAAGAAAAGCTCGTCGCGTTCGTACACGCACGTCGCCGCCGAGGCGATCGAAGCACAACTGCGTGCCAATCCTCACGCAACCGTGCTGACCGCCGCAATGTGCCAGGGAAATAAACTGGAAAAAGTTCGTGATGCGTTTCCCGATCGGTTTTTCGACACGGGCATCTGCGAGGCCCACACCGTGGCGTTCGCCGCCGGGCAGGCGAAGGTCGGCTTGCGACCCATCGTGGATATCTACAGTACGTTCCTGCAACGTGCCTACGACCACATCTTCCAAGAAGTCGCCCTGCAGAATTTGCCGGTGACGTTCATGATGGATCGCGGGGGGCTCGCCGGGCCCGACGGACCGACGCATCATGGCGTGTTCGATCTGGGTTACTTGCGCGTGCTGCCCAACATGGTGATCATGAGCCCCGGCGATGCGACGGAACTCCCCGCGATGCTCGACTTCGCGCTGGGATTTGCCGGGCCGTGTGCCATCCGCTATCCGAAGGCAACCGCAACCGAAATCCCGCGCGTCACCCCACCCATCGAACTCGGCAAGAGCGAGATTGTGCGTTGGGGTACGGATGGGTGTCTTGTTTGCTATGGGCCCTTGTTGCCGCGTTGTCTCAAAGCAGCCGACGAGTTGCGTGAAGAAGGACTCGACGTGGGGGTCATCAACGCACGATTCCTCAAACCGCTCGATACCGAGGTGATTCTCAAAGCGGTGCGCAAGTGCGGATTCGTGGTGACGCTTGAGGAAGCGGCCCTCGCCGGCGGATTTGGCAGCGCCGTTCTCGAAGCCGCCGCCGACGCGCATCTCGACACGACCCGCGTGCGACGGTTGGGGATTCCCGATTTCTACGTCGAACATGGCGAGCGGGATGAGCTGCTGGCCGATCTGGGGCTTGATGTTGAGAGTATAGTGGGCACGTGCCGGGGTTTGGCGAGCGAGCGACCCGTGATTATTGAGCCATTGCATTGAACATGTAATCTTTAGACGTCGTCGGCAGTAATATCATCTTGCGCAACGTGCCGAATCGCGTAAACAACGACATAATCTGGCCGAATGGCAAAGATCGCGCGATGTGTCTTGCGACGACCGAGACCGTAGTGCAACTCCCTCATCTCCACGGGTAAAGACGTCACGCGCGTGCGGAAACCGCTCCGGATTTTTTTCAAGAGCCAAAAGCGATCTCAAAAATCCTTCGTACCACCGAATGGCTTGCTCACGAGAACGATTATCAGCCCACCATTGGGCAGCTTGTTTGAGTTGCTGATAAGCCTTTTCGGTAAGTTTGACTTCTGCCATCAGGAAGAAAATCCCAACTCTTGCCGCAGATCTCGATCAACTTCTTGTAACGATCTCAATCGACCAGCACGTTCGTCTTCGAGTCCTTCTTTAACATCAGCAACGGTCTGCTCATAATCATTCATTTTATTGAGCGCAATCATTAAGAGTTGTTCTTCCGAAGTGTAAATTCCCGTCGCCATGCGCTGGCTGATGATTTGCTGAACAGAGTCTGAGATTTCATAAGACATTTCTGGTTCCTCCATAACCAATTTATCATGAAATCTGGCCCGGGGTCAAAGTATTCTTGGGCGGCGAATGACCTTGCTCTCGTCCGGTTTCTTGCGGCTTGGTATGCTGAAGTCATGGCTGCCGCACAGAAATCTCCGACCGCTAAACGTCCCCGCGTGTTGATGCTCGCCGATGCCGATCGGCCGCGAATTCGCGAACGGGCGTTGGAATTGCGGCCCCTCGTCGAAAAGCACGTCGACGTGGTTGCGCTGATCGACGACTTTACGACCGACGTGGCCACCGAGAACATCGACTTCGCGATGGTGCTGGGGGGGGACGGCTCGATGTTGCGGGCCGCGCATCTGTTGGGCTACGAGCAACTGCCGATTCTCGGCGTGAATCTTGGCCGGCTCGGATTCCTGGCCGACTTGCAGCCGGAGCAACTCCCCGACGTGCTACCCCGGGTGGCGGCGGGGGAATACCGTGTAATTTCGCACTTGATGTTCGAGTGCGAGGTTTTGCGAGACGACAAGGTCGTGCATCGTGCCCTCGGACTTAACGAAGCTTCGGTGCTAGCAGGCCCGCCGTTTTCGATCCTAGAGATTCAGCTTTACGTTGACGCTGAATTGGTAACCACTTATAGTTGCGACGGTTTGATCGTGAGCAGCCCCGTGGGTTCGACGGCTCACAACCTGTCGGCGGGGGGACCAATCCTTCGCAAAGATTTGCAGGCGTTCGTCATCTCGCCGATCAACCCGCATACGCTTACCAACCGCCCCGTGGTCGATTCCGCCGAGCGCGTTTATGAAATGCGAGTTCCCTCCCCACACGAGGGAACCTCGCTCGTCGTAGACGGCAAGATTTTGTGCCAGCCGCAAAGCACCGACCGAATTCGGATCACGCGCAGCGAGGCCCAATTCCAACTCATTGAATTCACCGGTTTCGGCTACTACCGAACGCTTCGCGAGAAGCTGGGGTGGGGTGGCCGACTGAAACGCGACGAATAATATCCGCTCAACTTTTCCCCATAGGTGCAAGGATGCCGCACTTCAAGACCCTGCTCGTTAGTTGTTTGTTCGTGTCGAGTTCGCTCGTGGCCCAAGGTGCCGAAGAACAAACGCCCGCTGGTGAGAAGGTCACCCTCGCCTACAAGTTCCGCATGGGCGAGGTGCTGCGCTACAGCGTTAGTCACGCCGCGGATATTAAGAGCACCATCGATGGGGCATCGCAGCAGGCCGAAACCAAGAGCGATTCGGTCAAAGCCTGGAAGGTCACCGACGTGTTGCCGAATGGCGAAATGGAGTTCGTACACGTGGTGGAAGTGGTGCGGATGAGCAACCGCGTTCCCAATCGGGCGCTTACCGAATACGACAGCGAGCGGGATAAGACGCCGCCCCCCGGTTTCGAGCAAGCCGCCCGGGCCGTGGGCGTGCCGCTTTCGGTGCTTCGCATCAAACCGACGGGCGAAATAGTTTCTCGCGAAGTCAAACACCCGCAGCCTGAAGTGACCGACGACATGCCGATCACACTGCGACTCCCCGAGGGCCCGGTGGCGGTGGGCGACGAATGGGATGAAAGTTACGACGTCGCGGTCGATCAAAAAAGCGGTGCCAAGCAGCAAGTCCGCACGCGGCGGGTTTGCCAACTCAAAAAAGTGGAGAACGGCATCGCCACGATTGGCGTCGAATATCAAATACTCACTCCCGTGAGCGCGTTCGTCGAATCGCAACTCGTCGACCGGATGGCCAAGGGAACGGTACGATTCGACGTCGCCAAGGGCCGCGTCGCCTCACAACAGCTGG
>JBGTEU010000505.1:0-4457 GCA_041747595.1 Bythopirellula sp. | reverse complement strand
ACACGGTCAAACTGTGGGACGCCCACACGGGTAAGGAAATTCTTACGCTCACCGGACACCGCGAAGAAGTCACTTCGGTGAGCTTCTCCCCCGACGGCCGCAACGTGCTCACCAGCGGCCGCGACGGACTCACACTGCTCTGGCCGACGGTTCCTTGGGAATGAGCACGCCGGCTGTGGTCTAAAAATTCTTGGCAGATTTTTTGAGGTTGTCCAGGTTGGCAACATGATAGACTCCGCCGATGGCATCTCGAAAGACCTGCGATTCGTTGAATCGCGGCTGGTCGTTAAGCAGCATCGTTAAGCAACGTCGCGCAGCACGCCGCCCGCGATCTTTATCCGCCGTTGCATCTGCTTTGCCAGATTCTCGCTGTGCGTCATCAGCACCCCCGTCGAGGTTGCCATAGTGGCAAAATCCCTATTTTTTCAGCCTGTCCTTGAAAATAGAAATATATATGATATATTTATTATTAAATAGAGAAAGTTTAATTTCTAGTTAGGCACCCTCATAAAGGCTCTCGGCCATGGTCGGCAATTCCTTGAAGAACCTGGAATCGCGAAGACGGGGACTTCGGATCAGCCGCGCGGCGCTTGCCGAGCGGACGGGGCTTTCCGTGCCCACGCTCAACCGCATCCTTGATGGCGAAGGGAACCCGACTCTGGAAACACTCGTCGCCCTTTCGTCGGCGCTGGGGGTTGAGTTTCGCATCACGAATCAAATTGTTGAGTTCAAGGAATTGTGCTCCGCGCGGGAATTTCGCAAGTCGGTTGCCGAACAAAAGGCATTGCGATTGGTGAAATTGGTGCAAGGCACTTCAGCGCTGGAATCGCAAGCCGTGGACAAGGCCGAAGAGAACGAGATGGTTGAGCGAACGGTGCACGACTTGTTGGCCGGTCCTTCGCGCAGGCTGTGGGCATCGTGAGTCATCTCTTGGAGCCCATCGACGACGAGACACCGATTGATCCTTCCGGTCTGTTGGATCGGACGATCAAGACGCGAAGCCAACTCAACCAGGTGGAAGCGGAAAACATTCGCAGGGCGACGGTAAAATATCTCGCCGCCCAACCGTCAGCGAGAAGCGCCCCGTTTACCTACCCATGGGCCGTGCAAGTTCATCGAGAGCTGTTTGGCGACGTTTGGACTTGGGCGGGTCAGATCCGCGCCGAAGACTTGAACCTTGGCGTACCTTGGCAGAATGTGATATCGCAATTAGAAGGACTGTTTCTTGACATCGGGCAATGGCAATCCAGCGACGCGTTGCTCTTGGAACAGACGGTCACGATTCACTATCGAGCGGTCGCTATTCATCCTTTCTATGGCGGCAATGGTCGTTGGTCACGATTTCTAGCGAACGTCTGGCTCAAACGGCATGGCAAGCAGGTCATCGAATGGCCCGAGGCGGAAGTCGGCAGGAGCGCCAGCAGCATTCGCAGTGAATATATTGCGGCGATCAAGTCGGCCGACCGCCATGACTTTGGGCCGTTAATGCAACTGCACGAACGGTATTGGAAGGCGACGAATACGGAGAGCGGTTAGCGCTTTTTCTTCGCAGCCTTCTTAGCACGTTTTGATTGCACCGAGGCCGACTTCTTGGCCTTTTTAGCCGGCTTGGATTTCTTAGGGGTCGCTTTGGCGGCGGATTTTTTGGGCGCCGATTTGGTCGCTTTTTTCGTAGCGGACTTCTTCTTGGCGGTCGTTTCCTTTTTCGTTGAAGCCTTTTTCGTCGTCGCCTTTTTCGTTTTGGCGCGGCTCGCGGATTTTTTCTTTTTCACGGCGGAGGCTAAAGCTTTTGCCCCTTCCGCCCCTTTGGAGGCCGCGTACTTGAAGGCACTCTTGGCAGTCTTCTTCACCTGAGCCGAATTGCCGACGGCAGCGCCGGCGACTCCCCCCACAATGGCCCCAACGGGTCCAGCGACGACTCCGCCAATAACGGCTCCCGTGATGCCACGAGTCGCTTGTTTCGAGAGGGTCACGTTGCTTTCCTCCTCCTGGTTTGACAAGACAGTCTGATCGTTCTTAACTGATTTCTTGGCCATGAGTTTTCGTCCTTTAAACGTGAGATGAGTATCGATGCCGACAGCCTACAGTCGATCTGTTAAGGATTACAAGACCGCATCAAGAGGATCAGGAGCACCGTTCCAATCACCGATATCAAGAGCGACCCAAAGCATCCAAGCCGATAGGAGTAAAAGCCGAACATGAGTTTGACCAACAGGTTGTTTTGGGGGTGGGATCATGGTTGTTATTCAGCAAGTGTCGTGCCGGCATTTCTACGAGAAGCACGCTACCGGGAGTGAAGTCATCACTCGCTCAAAGGGAGCGTTGACTTACCCCTGGCCATGGTGTGAAATTCTGGGAGTAGCATTTATCTGCGGCGACGCGTAACCAAGCCAAGCATGCCCAAGCTAACAAGCATGAGGCTCGTCGGTTCGGGAATACTACAACCACAGGGAACTTGGTAAGGGGGCCCGTCTGCGATGTCGAGGATCAGACTGGTGTCTGCGTTGGTAACGTCACCCGACTGATCGATGTCGGCGGCAGGATTATAGGGAAGACTGCCACTCAGGACGTTAAAGTAGGTCACGACGTCAAGGAGTTCGACAGTACCGGTGTTGTCTAGGTCACCCAAAGTGACGACCTCTGTCAAATTATTGGTCGCGGCAATAGAGGCAGGAAAGGGAGCGCTGGGCCCACCGAGAAAGCTTGTTTCCGAACCAAAGCCCTGCGGGTCCAAACTAAAGACTGGCCTGGGACCCGGAAGCCAAGAGCCCGAGGCGATTAAGCGATCTTGATTGGGGTTCGCGCTCACTCCTACTCCGGTCACGACTCCAGGAGCACCCAAATTTTGCCCGTAGACGATTTCAATCGTGCCGTTTGCTAAGGTGTTCGTGTACGGTCCACCTGCCATCTGATTTATGTCGTCCGCAAAACAAATGGAATTGACGTCGACATTGGCGAGGATGGCTCGGATACCAGAAATGCCATGATCTCCCTGCGGGCTCGTGCCAGTTTCCAACTTGCGGGCATACAACCACCAACAACCACCGCTGAGAGCATTGTGCGGTTCTTCGTTGCGAAGATCCAATGTTAACAACACGTCGTCAGCCTTCACCTGCGCCATGCTCAGCAAAGTCATGATGGCCGCGGCACTAATGATTGAGCTTCGCTTTAAGTTCATTAGCCAGTCTCCCCGTCTTAGGTGAAAGAAATCTGTTGAAGAGTTTTCCCGTCGGGATATTTCTGATGGGCGATTATTGTAGCTCTCCCCTGATTCACGTTCAATCACTTACCAGCTAATGTTTAAGAAGACACGGCAGGGACAAGCCAAAATACCCCAAGGTGAGTCAACCGATAGGGTTTGTCATGTAAGCGAATAGGGAGAAAAAACGACAAGTCGGACCCGCAATTTGGTCCGCGATTTGCTCGTAAATAGCTGATTTGAGAACAACCACCCTATGCTGGAAGGAATTGCGATGGCCACCGAACGCGACGACAAGCTTCGTGAGTTACTTGAGGACTTTGATACGGCTATGCTGGTCACACGCAGCGCTAGCGGCGAGTTGCGCTCGCGGCCGATGGCAGTCGCCGACGTCGAGGCGGACGGAATATTATGGTTTCTCACGCAAAGGGACTCGGGCAAAATGGAAGAAATCGCGCGTGATAGTCACGTCAACGTGGTTATGCAGTCGAGCATGAAATTTGTTTCCATCAGCGGCACGCTCACTCCTGTGGACGATCCCGCGAAGGTGGCCGAGCTGTGGAACGAAGCGTGGAAGGTGTGGTTCCCGGGGGGCAAAGACGATCCCGCGCTGGTACTGTTAAAGGTTCAAGGTGATAAGGGCGAATACTGGGATAACAGTGGCATGAGCGGCATTAGGTACTTAATCAAGGCCGGCAAGGCCTACCTGAGCGGCACGCGTCCCGACATGGAGGGCGATCCTAAAATCCACGGTAAGGTGGAGCTGTAGATAGCATTCTTATTGTTCAGCGACGCAAAAAAACGACGGCCACCATTTTATGTGATGACCGTCGTTGGGACCCGAAACCTTAATTATCGAGGTCGATTCGGGGGCGTGGTCTCGTCGTCGTTTGGAGCGCCGTGGTAGGCGTCAATGCGGTCCCAAGCATCCCGCGTGGCGGGCATCGCTTGGTCCCAGTCGAGCGTTGATTCGCCACGACGAGTATCCCATTCGCTTCGCAAATCTTCTTCCGAGGCATCCCAGTTGCCTGTCTCGGAACGTCCCCGCGCTTCCCAGCCGAAGCGGTATGCCGGGGCGTACTGGGTGTCGTAGTCCATGTCGGGGTTGTAGTAATCCCGGTTGCGATACTCGTCACGCCAGTAAGCTTCTTCAGCGGTCGGGTCGATGTTCTCTGCAATCGCCTTGCCTGCATAACCACCGGCAACGCCGCCAATGACTGCGCCTACGGCGGCTCCCACAGGTCCACCTGCTGCCCCG
>JBGTEU010000504.1:0-4326 GCA_041747595.1 Bythopirellula sp. | reverse complement strand
GAAACGCGTGGTCGCCGCCTTGGCAAATGCTTCCTTGAAAGCAGCAAAACCGCCCAACTCGCCTTCGATGGCCTTGGCAAGTTCGCCCGTTGGCTCGCCTCCCCCCGCGGGACTCATGATTTTCCAGAACATCGAGTGGTTGGCGTGACCGCCGCCATTGTTCCGTACTGCCGTGCGAATCTTCTCGGGAACTTTCTCGATGTTGCGGCAGAGATCTTCAATCGATTGCTCGGCAACGTCGGCACCTTCCAGCGCGGCGTTCAGATTCGTCACGTAGGCGTTATGATGTTTGCCATGGTGAATTTCCATGGTCTTGGCATCGATATGAGGTTCCAACGCGTCCTTGGGGTAGGGCAATTCGGGAAGTGTGTAAGCCATCGCAAAACCTCCTTTTATGTTGTCTGTAAAGCTGTTTGCCAGAGTGGAGTGCCTCAGCACTCACAGTGCGCAGCATACAGGATCGAGAGCTTACGGGCAATCGGCGGAACAGACCTGCACGGCGCCACTTGAAACCGAACTTTATTTAGCAGCGGTACTTGTACCGCTTTCACCCGCCGCAAGCGGCGGGGCTGAATGATGCGTTGAATGAAACATCATTCCTCGCTCACCGAGCCGGGTCTTCTCCAACAGACTCCGCAGATTGAGGCACTGATCTTCAAGGACCGCGAGTTGCGAAGCAAGGCTTGCCACAATGCTGGTCTCGGGAGCGCCGCTCGATTTTGCGTCGTCGGCCACCGAAGCGTTCTCGATGAAAAACACGTTTTCATCTTCGAAGACGGCGTCGACGGTTTCGACGCTCAGCGAAATCACCATGCCTGCATCGGTGCGGGTACGTTCCCCCGACGACCACTTTTTGGCCGTCGAAGAATCTCGTTCCAGGGGCAGGTTGGAAATTGTTTTTGATTCAGCAATCGCGGTCTTCATGGCATACTCTCGTTAAACTTTGGATTTACCGGCTTCGGCTTCTGCCTCGCGATCGCTCGATTCCTTGGCCATCAGATAGGCCTTCACGCTTTGCAGAATCAAGCGGGCTCGTTCGGCAACTTCCCCCCGCCGGCGTTTGGACGCCCAGCGTGGGCGAATCTTCACGTCGATGTGAGTCGTCGCGTGCTCACCCGCGGCCCATCCCACGTTATTGATTTTTTCTTCGCGGCGCTCGCTGAACTCCATCTCGATGCGGAAATCGACGTTGCGGTCACCCTTGCGGCGATCGTAGGAAACCTTCTCGCTGGAGATTTCAAGCTCCACCGAGTTCTCGTGCGTCGAGATGACTCTCGCTTGATGATCGGAAATAAATCCACGCAGCTTGGCGATCGCAATGTCGATGGGCACGGCCGTCGTTAGTTCCGTTTCAATCACGGGTTTGGCGGCCAGGAAGTCGAACCACCACCAGCGTTTTTTCACGACTTGTTTTTCCATACCATTCCCCAATTGCACGACTTGATTGCGGCCTTGCTCCTTGGCCATGAGCAAGCCCCGATCGGCACGTCGAAGCATCGTTTCCGAATTGTCGCCGGCTTGCAATTCCGTCACGCCGAAGCTCGCCGTGATGCGGCGATTGCCCAGACAGAAATGCGGCGTTTCGGAAAGCTTTTTGCGAATCTCTTCGGCACGGCGGGCCGCGCCGGCATTGTTGCAGTCGGCACACAACACCGCGAATTCCTCGCCGCCGTATCGCGCGACCAAATCGCCGGTGCGGCACATGGAGGACAACAGCCCCGCGACGGTGATGATCGCTTCGTCCCCCGCCTGATGGCCGTAGGTGTCGTTGATCGATTTGAAGTGGTCGATGTCGACCATGATCAGGCTGCACGGTTGCTTGGCTTGCTCATGCGCCTCGATAAAGAGGGCCTGCATGCGGTCGAATTCCGCACGGTTGGCCACCTTGGTGAGCGGATCGCGGGTAACTTCGGCGTGCAGCGCCTCACAGCGTTCTTCGAGGGTCGCTTCCGGTTGGGCGTCGTGCAGTAAAACCGTGGCCCCTTGAACGCCGCCGTCGGCACTCACCACGGGAATCGCGTGCAAATCAATCGGCACCAAATTCCCATGGCGACCCAAGATCAACAACCGCTGGCGAATCTGCGAATTCGTTCGCAGCGCCCGCGCCACCGGGCACGAGCCGTCGTGAATGCGTCGATTGCCGTGATTGCACATTTCGAGCAAGCTGGGGGCAAACGTCCGACCCGTGGCTGCCCCCCGGCTGATGCCGGTGATCTGTTCGGCACCCTTATTCCACAGCGTGATTTTGGCCTGCGTGTCGACAAACACCACGCCGTCGTGCATCGTGTCGATCAGTTTTTGTTCGAACAGCGAGGGCCCTTTGGTGATCGCTTTTCCTGGCTTGGCTTCGTTCGGCGAGACTTGAGCTTCGCCAACCGATTGCCAGGGCAACGTTTCTTCTCGGTGCTTCAAGTCGTTGAGCCATCGTGCCGCCACGCGGCTCGACAACACATCTTGCTGTTGCGACAGCACCTCTTGAAATTCTTTAACCAATTGCGGATCGAATTGCGTTCCCCCGAATTCAAACAATTCTTGCAGGGCTCGATCGCGCGACCACGCTTGTCGGTACACTTGATCGGTCGTCATCGCGTCGAACGCATCGACAATCGTGATCATCCGCGCTTCGAGGGGCAGCGCTTCGCCGATTCGCGAGCCGTCGGAATTCTTGCCGTCGTAACGCACGTGACTGAAACGCACCGCGTCGAGCACGCGTTCCGAACCGCAGCACTCGGCAAGAATGATGCGTCCCATTTCACATTGCTGGCGAACGAGGAATTCTTCCTCGGGGGTGAGCCGACTCGGCTTTGTGAGGATTGCGTCCGGAACGCCAATCTTTCCCAGGTCATGCAGCAGCGCGGCAAGTTCCACCACGTCGCGTGATTCGTCATCCATACCGGCATACAACGCCCACGAGCTGCAACCGAGCGCGACTCGCAGCGAATGCTCAGCCGATTGCGGATGCTTCTGACGCAGCGCGGCAAATAGGCTGCTCCCCATTCCCAGCCGCACTTGCACAAGTTTGTTTTCGTGTTTGGATTCCGGCCGCGCCTGGGGCATTTCCTTGCGAGCAGCCAACCCGTTGCTTCCCGCGACTTCTTCCAAGGCATGCAGCAGCGAACTGATTTCCGCCACCCGATTTTCCGTCGAGGACTGCCGCAAAGATTTGGCGGAGGCTTCGCTCGGGGGTACCGATGGCAGCGCAAAGGTAGCCGGATCGAGGGAATCGGATGAAGTTGTGGTGTCGGCCATGGGCTTGAGTCGGCGGCATAAAAAAATGCGATCAGTGCCGCCACCAAAATTCATGGCTGCACACCTTTTCACACACAAAATTAGGTCACTTTTGCCCCCCTCGAACGAGGGTTCATGAACTTGTTGGGCATTTTGCGGTGACTTTGTCGGGATTAATCGCTGGGACTCCATTTCAAGCCCTGTGATGCCCTTGCGGCCCGCTCAAATTGCCTATTCGATACAACAGGCCCTTGGGGCCGTTCGTAGCGGTCGATGCGATCCAAATGCCGATTCCGATTGTGCGGAACTTAATCACTCCACGGCTGGCCTTGCGCGGTTGGCCAAGCATGGCCGGCCCCGGCTGATAGCACCCCCTCGAGCAAGATATTCGATCGCAGCGGATTTATGGCACGCAATAACGGACGGTGGGGACGCCTGCGCCGCGTCCTAAACGAAGATCTTTCCACCACGACTGTCGCTTATGGCACGGCGGATAACGACCGCACGCCCGGCGACACGCCTCGTTACGGGGCCGGTGCCAACATTGAGAACCACCCCCAGGTCACCGACTATGTGCCGCGCCGGTTCCGCGTGATGGGTTTTATTCTCGCCGGCGGAATCACGCTGGGACTCATTGCCGAGTCCATCGCACATCACGCCGATTCATTGAGCACGATGCTGGGAGTTACTTCCGCCGCACTCACGGACGTATTCTCCAATCGCCTGATCGGTTGGACCTCCGCGGTCGCACTCTTGGTTGCAGCCGCGTATTCACGAATCATTTTTCTCCTGAAACGCCATCGCCTCGACGACACCCGCGGGCGCTACCGCGTTTGGCGGACCGTGAGTTTCTTGGCGATCGTACTCAGCGCGAATTGCGTGATGGCTTTTCACACCCTAGTGGGGCAAACGCTCGGGCATATTACCGGCTGGCATCCGCTGGGCAGCGACATTTTCTGGTGGCTGGCACCGACATTACTGGTCGGGGCCTGGATCATGGGCCGCATGATTCTCGATGCGGCCGAATGCCGCACCGCGCTTGCCATGTTCTTGCTCGCCGCCTTAAGTTTCAGCGCTGCCGCAGTCTGTGCCACGGGT
>JBGTEU010000503.1:0-6600 GCA_041747595.1 Bythopirellula sp. | reverse complement strand
GTCGCGCGAGTCACAAAATCTGGTGGCCTCTATATCAGTCAACACAAATCGCCGACGAGTTTGCAGGCAGAGATCCGGCCCTCGGGCGGTGGCTATCGACTCGTTGAGCCGTATTACCGCAACGGCCCGCTGCCCGCGGCGGAGCCATGCCGCGTGCGCGAGCCGGGAACGCACGAGTTTTTGCACCGCTGGGAAGAACTCGTCGGTGGAATTTGCCGTGCGGGGTTTGTCATCGAAGATTTGGTGGAACCGCTGCACGCCGAGGCACGCGCCGAGCCGGGGAGCTTTGCGCATCGCTCGCAATATGTGGCGCCGTACGTGCGGATCAAGGCGCGACGGGTGGGAGCCAGCAATCACGCACAATTGTCATTCTGAAGGAGCCTTAGCGACTGAAGAATCTAGGTTCCGCTGTCACACGCACAAGAGCACGTGAACGAGTACAACCTAGATCCTTCGGGTCGTAGAACTCCCCTCAGGATGACAATTCCTCAGCTGCACCGCGCGGCGTTCTTGCATCACTTCATCCATCCGCACGATGGCCCACCATGCCGAGATGTAGGTGATCTGCGTGATCGCCATGCTAAACGCCCACAATGCTAGGGGGCCATCCCAATATCGTGAGCCGATGATATAGACTGCGATAGCTACAAGATATAGCACGACAAGCATGAGCAATCGCGTTCCCACCGACCACGCGCCAAACAACACGGGCAGCAATAAGATAGGGGCCACCAGAGCGGTGATCGCCCATAGGAACCAATACTTGTCGGTCGCGAATTCCATCGTGGCGTATCGAATGGCAAACGCCCACAACGCCACGATCATGCTCCAGCCAAACATTTCGACGAGCGAAAACCGAATCGGTTCGCCGCTGGCGGGCTCGGGCCTGATGCCGCAGAGTTTATAAAGCCCCGCGGCCATCATCACCGCGGCGATCTGCACGAAATGCAAAAACACCGATTCGGCACGGTACGGCTCTTCAACCGTGTACCAGGTCAACACGAGCAGTAGTCCAAACGCTAGCGTTACCCAAGCCCCGCGAGTGAGGCGTTGCGATTTGCCATAGATGGCCCAAGCCCCCAGCGCACTGAACTGGGCTGGTAGTGCGAAGTTCCACACGTAAAACAAGATATTGACGGCAGCACCTACGCCCCCACTACGCAATGCCGTAATGAGAACTGCCAAATCTACGCACAACGTAGCAATAATAAACAGCGTTGTTAGCGGGTAATTGCGGAACATAGGGCATCGGACACAGTGGAGAATTGAGTCAGCAATCACCAAACTACCTGTAAGCGAAATTGATGGTAGCTGAAGTCGCCAGACTTTGGTGAAGTCCGTTTCGACTCCTCTCACGATACCATGACGCCGCGATTTGCCGTATCAGCAGGTTTTCGGCGGCGTTGAAAATCGCCCCTTGGCAGGTCAGAATGGAGGGTTCTGAGCCCTTTGTCGATTGTAAATATCAATAGCCGCGATTCGACGAATCGCCAGAGACCTGCGATTCGTTGAATCGCGGCTATTTGTAGAACCGAGTACCGCTTTGAGTAACCACCCCCAGCAAGACGTCTGTTGTTTAATGGGAGAGCCGATCGCCGGCAATCCCACGCAGTATATGCTGGAAAAAGCATTCGAGGCCGCGCGGCTCGACTGGCGGTTCCTCACGTTCGAGCTGCCCGCCCTTGATCTGGAAGGGGCCCTTCGCGGTGCGCGGATTTTCGGTTTCCACGGCATCATGCTCGCCCCGCCCCACCGCAACAGCGTGATCCCCTATCTGCAGGAGATCGGCGAGGCGGCTCGCATCAGCGGCCAAGTCAATTGCATCAAGCAGACCGAGGGAAACTTTTTCGGCTACAACACCGAAGGCCGCGCACTCCGGCAACTCTTGGAACAAACCGGCGCGGTGAAGGGATTGCGGGTGACCATCGTCGGCTCGGGTCGCCTCGCTCGCGCCATCGCCGCGTAACTCGCGCTCGTGGGCGTGGGTGAGATTCAGTTCCTCTGTCGACGCCCGGAAAAAGTCGAAGAGCTCACCAAGACGTTGGTCGGTGAAACCCCCCTGGGAAGTTGTCGGGTCGATGAGTTGGCCCCTGATAGTTTGTTCGCGATCGACGACACGTTTCAAGTGTTGATCAATGCGACGCCCGTCGGGCCGAATCAGCCCAACGAGCGGCTGCCGCTTGATCTCGACGGCCTGGAAAAACACACCATCGTGGCCGACGTGGTTTTCAATCCGCCGAGCACGTGGCTCATCAAAGAAGCCCAGTCGCGGGGCTGCCGCACCGTGGACGGCCTAACGCTGTTGATCGAACAGGCGGCGCTGGCATTCGAGATTTGGACGGGTGCCGCCGCCGACCGCCAAGCGATGCGCGAGGCGGTCGAGGAATTTCTCGTACTTTAATTTTGAGATGTCATTCCGATGGAGTTTGACGACCAGAGGAATCTAGCTTCCATCTTAAATCGCATTCTTAAACTAAAGATTACTGCAAACCAGATCCCTCGGTCGGAGACCAACACTACGCGTCGGCGAGCCTCCCTCGGGATGACAATAACGGGTACACTTGAAAAACTATGACCCCTGGACTTTACATCACCGGCACCAACACCAGCGTCGGCAAGAGCCACGTCACTCGCCTGATCGCTCGCGCTTTGGTCCGAGCAGGTTACAGAGTGGGGGTCTACAAGCCGGTCGCGACGGACTGCAAACGTCACGGTACCGAAGTGGTGGCACCCGATGCCGTAAAGCTCTGGGAATCCGCGGGACGCCCCGGCACGTTGGAAGAAGTCTGCCCGCAAAGATTTGTCGCGCCACTCGCCCCCCCGACGGCCGCTCGACTGGAGGGCCGAGAAGTCGACCGCGAGTTACTCCGTAGGGGCTTGGAAGTCTGGCGCGAGCGGAGCGATATCGTGCTGGTCGAAGGCGCGGGAGGCTTGCTCTCGCCCATGAGCGACGAGGACGACAACGCCACTCTTGCCGCCGAATTTGGTTTTCCCTTGGTAGTCGTCGCAATCAATGAATTAGGCACGATTAACTCGACGCTATTAACCTTAGTTGCCGCCGAAACGTTGATCCCGCAGATCCCCATCGCGGGGATCGTCATGAATCGGCTTGCGCTGTTCCCTGACGACGAAAGCACCAAGACGAATGCCGACGAAATCGCCTGCCGTACCGAGGTGCCAGTCCTGGCGTGCGTGAACTACCAGCAACAAGAATTCCGTGAGGAAATCGACTGGCACGCCCTGGCGTGCTCGCAACCGAAACACGGCAAGTAAATTGTCATTCCGACAGGAGTTCGGCGACTTGAGGAATCTGGGTTCGACCTTCGCACGCTATCAATACGTGGTGGTACTGCAAGCCAGATCCCTCTGTTCGCGGAACTCACCTCGGGATGACATTTTATTTACACCGTCGCTACAACCGCTGCTTCGCCCATTCGTTGCTCGGCGGAGCTTGTGTCCACCGCGAGGCGGATCGTCACGCTCCAGCAGCCATTCGCGTCGGGAATCAAGTGCCAGTGCGGCACCACGGCCACCGACTGGTGGACCAACTCGAAGCCCCCTTCCGATTGGCTTACCGTTTCCACGGGATAAGTCCAGACGGCGGTTGGCCGGTCGAAGTTGAGTCCCACGTCGATCCCCAACCACTGATCTACGAGCCCGAGGTCGGTCACGTCGTGCAGGTCCAATTGATGGCCGAGTTGACCGATCGATTGCCCTTCGGTCGTGCGGAAGTAGCGGTCGTCGGCCCCCGATGGCAACCCCGCGAAATTCAACTCGGGCGCGAAGAGAAAACCGCTCTGTTCGGGGAGGTTTTCGATCAAGTAGGCGATCTCGATGGTCGTGCCTTCGTCGTTGAGCGTGATTCCCTTGGTGATCTGAACCGATTTGCCACCGACGTTTCCCTCGCGGACAAGTTGCAACTGAACTCGGCCCGGATTGCGGCGGAGCTTGGCTTCGTACGGCCCGTGGACGAAATCCCCCTGCTCTTCGGCGGTACCGGCGACCACCGCTTCGCGTGTGACATCCGCGACATAAAAGTGATCCACCAGCGAATTGCGGACCCACGCGTCGTAACCGAGCCGTTGATCCAAGCCTTCTTGCTTGAAGACCACCAGTTCGTGAATGCTCGCCACGCCGTCGCCCCCTTGGTTGGGACCACCGAGCACCTTGCGATGGTATGCTTCGGGACGCCGCGTGAGTGTCGCTTGCAGATTGTGGCAAATCGTTTTCACGTCGAGTTCGTAAATCTGGCCCCCTTCAACCGGCGAAACCAACAGCATCAGCCGATTGTTTGCCAGGCGCGTTTCCGGTCGGCCATCGAAATTGAAATCCCCAGCGGCGATCTCCACCCAGGGTTGCTGATCGTGTTGCCAACCGCGGTTCTCCGATTGGTTGAGCAAATTCTCGGCGGCGATCAAGTGCGTGTAGACGCCGTTCCGCAGGTGGGGCAAATACGTGCCGCCGAACGCCCCATGCCAATAGCTGCAATTGCACTGGCCCCGATAGAGCTCCATGCGGGCGTAATCAATAAGTTCCCCGGCGGCACCGTCGTCGACCATCTGTTGCAGACGCCGGCTGATCATCTGCATCCGCGCGTACATGATGTTGGTCTCGGGGTACTTGACCTTGAAGTTTCGCCAATAGCCGCCCCGAATAAACGGTGCCACTCGCTGCCAATGCCCCTGGGCTTCGTAGTCGTGGCGCAAGTCCTCAAAATCGTTGATCTTCGTCGCGGGGAGCGCCCACTCGGTCATTTCCCGATAGCTCCCTTCGGGAATATAGAGTTTGCCCAAGGGGGGCACGTTTTGAATCGCTTCGCTGGGGGTGGTTAGCTTGAGCCAATCGCTGTTGGCACATAGCGCATCAAAGAATTGCGTGAGCCAGCCCTGATCGTAAACGTGTTCTTTCGTGCCGGGCCAGGTACCGAACTTTTCACCGTCGTCGCCAAAGACCACCACCGAGCCGGGATGCTCGTCGGCAACCGATCGCAAATACTTGATCGTCTCAAGCGGTGCTTGGAACGGAATCAAATAACGGAGTTGCTCGCTCCCTGGAAACACGTTGAGCACGTGGGCGTCGTCCTCGGTCACGTAGTAGCCGTGAAGCTGGTCGGTCGTGAGGCCGGCGTTTTTGAAATGGAAATCGTCGAGTACGGTAAAGCCGATCCCCGCTTTCACCAGATCGCTGGTCATCGACTGTTCCCAAACCCGCTCGGGGACCCACATGCCACGCACGTTGGCGCCGAGCCGCTGTTCGAGCCACTTGGTGTAGGTGGAAATCTGGCCGATGCGATCTCGCGAGGGGATCATCGCCAGAATGGGCTCGAAATAGGCCCCGCCAATGATTTCAATGCGACCCTTGGCGACCAAATCGGCGAGGCGGTCGACGTACTCGGGATGTCGCTCGTCGAGCCACTCCATCAGCGAGCCGCTCGTGTGCAGCGCAATCCGCAGCTTGTTGTCGTATTTCTCGAACACGTCGAGAAACGGCAAATAGCTGTCTTGGTAAGCCTGCTCGAACACGCCGTCGAAATTGCCGATCGGCTGATGGTTGTGGAGCACAAGAACGAGTCGTAAGGGTTGATTCATGGTGGATGTATCGTGTGGTTATATGAATTGAAACGCCAAGCCCAGGGATTGTATTCCCTGGGGCGACGTGAACCGGGGAGTGCCCTCCCCGGCCTTTGATCTTTTTATCAAAGCTAGCAGCTGCGTAACCCTTCTAAGATCGCCGGTTATTGCCGAATATGCTAGCCGGCAGCTGGTCAACTTTTCGCATTGTTCCGCGAAACACGTGCTGGTTGCTGGCATAAACATTACAGGGCAAAGAGCTCACGGAACTCGCCCAGCTTACTGAATCGGCAATTTTTGACCAGACTTTGACGCCCTCAGCCGGATTGCCGCTCGTTCCGGTGATACCGAATTGATGTGCATCCCCGTGCCCCACTCGAAACCGGCAAGCGACGTCGTGCGGGGAATCAATTCCCAATGCCAATGAAAGGCCCCTGACCGCTCGTCACCCACCGGCGCCGTATGAAGCAGCAAATTGTAGGCGGGCAACGTGAGAACGGCACCCAAACGACGCACCAGCTCGCCGAGAATTTCCGCCAAAGCGTGCGACTCGTGGGGTTTAAGTTCGGTAAAACTCCCGGCATGCGACTTGGGGATGATCGAGGTCTCGTAAGGTTGCCGTCCCGCGTAGGCACAAATTGCCGCAAAGTGGTCATTCTCAAGAACCAACCGCGACCCCTGCCGAATTTCCTCGCCGAGCAGCCGGCAGAACAGGCATTCCCCCGTGTGGTCATGAAAATCGGCAGCCATGCGTAGCTCGCAGTCGAGCACCTCCGGCACGAACGGCAGGGCAATCATTTGGCTATGGATATGTTCGAGCGATGCCCCCGCCGCCTGGCCGACGTTCTTGAACAGCAGCGCCGTCGTCATGTGGTTGGTGTAAGCATGGTCAATCCGGTCGCGAAAAAGGTTGAGCACCCTTACCAAATCAACAGTCGACAAATCCGCCCAATCACGAATGTGCCGTGGCGATTCGATGATGACCTCGTGCAGACCATGGGCAGGGGCGAGCGGGGGACGTAAGTCCCCT
>JBGTEU010000502.1:0-9644 GCA_041747595.1 Bythopirellula sp. | reverse complement strand
AACTGTGTTATCCGGTAACAGTGAAGAGTGGGACCGAAAGAGAGCCAGGACTCTCGCACGCCAGGTGCAGCCAAGGTGGTTGCGGCATGCGGGTCGCCCTGTTGTATTGTCTTCAACGCGATTGTTGATCAGCACCGTGCTACGTGCTTTGTTGTGAAGCGGTAGTCATGGTTGCCAATAGCAATGCTCGCCGCAAGATCAGCGCGAGTTTGAGGAGACGCTCTCATGGGGATTTCAGTCGTTTGTCCCAACGGTCATGAGTTCAAGGTCAAGGATAAGTACGCCGGCAAAAAGGGGGTATGCCCCTTCTGTCCCGGACAGGTCGTGGTACGTGTGCCGGATGCCACGTCTTCCGATCAATTGAAAACGGCAGCACTCCGCGCGGTGCGCTTGGAGCATGGGGGCTCGCCGAGTGGATCTTCGGTTTTTGATGACCCGGAACCGCAGTCCGCCGAGGGGAGCGGCAGCATGCTCGGCTCGTCGGTCATTCGGCATCACGTGAAATGCAAATGCGGCGAGCGCGTGCCGATGTGGTTTGCGAAGTGTCCCAAGTGCGGCACGTTCATGCAGCAGTGGTGAGTGCGACTCAGCCAGCGATTTGAGATCCAACCCCTCGTGCAGGCAACGGGGGCAAGGCTTCTTCAAGCACCCCTTTCGCCCGAGGCCAAGCCCACAGAGCTTCGGCGACCATCCACATTTGCAGGGTGAGAGTCGCGCAGCCCACGCCAAGCAAGAGGTAGTTGCCTTGGGGCCACCACCCACTGTTCTCATTGAACATGTTCCACATGAGCGCCCAGAGGGGCAACACAATCATCAAAGCCATGGGAGCGATGATGAACCAGAATGGTTTGTTGCGTCGGGCAAGATAAAAGACCGTTACCATGAAGGCCAGCCCTGCCAGAAGTTGGTTTGTCGCGCCGAACAGGGGCCACAAATGTTGTCCACCAGTGCCATAGGGAGCGGGAGGACCTCCCGCCACGCTGGGACCAGGCAGCAACGCCAGAACCAGAGCTAAACCGACGGCCACGGAAGTAGCGACATACTTGTTCCCCAATGGCTTGATGCGAACCACTCCCGCCAATTCTTGGATCACATACCTCTGCAGACGCGTGGCGGTGTCAAGCGTTGTTGCTGCGAAGCACGCCACCAACATGGCGATGATGGCAATTGCATACCGCGGTGGCATTCCCAGGGCACTGACAAAATTGGCCCCGCCATCGACAAAGGCTCCCACCATCTGTCCCAGTCGGAAGTTGTTCCAATTGCCGTCCGGATTGTAGCGGGCTTCCCAGGCAGCGCGGCCCGTGACTTGCCGGCCCTGTTGGTCAACCGCCACCGAGTAGGTGCCATCGGATTGCCTCTCAGCTTTTCCCATGCCTACTCCAGCACAACAGGCCAAAATGACCAACACGGCCAAGGCCCCTTCCAACAACATCGAACCGAAACCCACGTAAAGCGCATCACTTTCCGTGGAGATCTGTTTGCTGGTCGTGCCACTGGAGACGAGACAATGAAACCCGCTCACGGCGCCACAAGCAATCGTAATAAAGAGGAACGGCCAAATGGGGGGAGCCCCGATGGGAATCTTCTCGGCAATCGCGGGGGCGCTTTCCGTCAATCCTGCATGACCGGCCAACGAGGCTGCCACCATCCCCGCGAACAACAGCAGCAAAGCCACGAGAAGTTGGAGACTATTGACATAATCGCGGGGCTGCAGCAACAGCCACACGGGCATTACCGAAGCGAAGAAGCAATACACAAACAACAGCACCGTCCATACGACCGTCGCGCTACCCAGGAGGGGGTGTTCCGCAATTTCTGGGAGCCAGCGTTGCAGGTCAATCGGCAGCCAATCAGCCCCGACCACCACGGATAAATACAGCAGCGCCAGAACGCTCACCGAGGCCGCCAGCAAATTCACCCCTCGCCGGTAGCAGAGAATTCCTATCACGATCGCCAACGGCAATGAGAGCCAGACGCTTAACACTGACTGGGGATAGAGCGAGAAAATCGAGGCGATCACTTGCCCAAACACGGCCAGGACGACCGTCAGTGCAAAAAACAGAATCAAAAGAAATATGACTCTTGCCCGGGGCGAAATCAAACGCCCTGCGATATCGCCGACGGTTTGACCCCGATTGCGCAGACTCACCATGAGAGCGCCAAAGTCGTGAACGGCCCCAATAAGAATGGCCCCGAACACCACCCACAGCAGTGCGGGCAGCCAGCCCCAAAACACGGCAATCGCGGGTCCCACGATGGGCCCCGTTCCTGCGATGCTGGTGAAGTGGTGGCCAAAAATCACGCTCTTGCGCGTGGGCACGAAGTCGACGTCATCGCGCAGTTGGTGGCTGGGGACCTCGGCGCGAGGGTCGACCTCAAACACTCGACGTGCCAGCCATCTGCCATACGTGTGATAAGCAACAACAAATGCCACCGACGAGGCGATGGCAACCAGGAGAGTATCCATAAATGTCTATGAACTGCGGAGAGCTGAAGAACGAGTGGGAAGCCAACTGCATAATAGCACTGCTCGACGACTTGCCAAAGTCGAATCGCGGGGGCTCCAGGCAGAATGGACTTGCCTTTGGCCTGTGATCGCCAGTCATGGTCCTTGGTTTACTCGGCAAGGAGAGAGACCTATAATCGCCGCAGTCTGAGGATTTCTCTCGTGTCCCGATCAGGAAAGGATCATTTTTCGTGCCCGAAAAAGTTGTCATCGTAGGAAGCGGACCCGCCGGTTGGACAGCCGCCATTTATGCCGCACGTGCTAGTTTGGAACCGGTTCTTTTCGAGGGGGCGATTACTGAAGAAAACCGCCTGCAGGGGACCATGCCGCTGGGCCAATTGGCGCTTACGACCGAGGTAGAAAACTATCCCGGCTTTCCCGCGGGGGACTTGAGCGCATATCTCCGTTCGGCACTACCCGAAGAGCATCAATGGCTCGTCGACCTGCATCAGAAAGAAGGTTGCTCCGGTCCCGAGTTGATGCACCTCATGCGGAGGCAAGCCGCCAACTTCGGCACAAGGATTGTCACCGACGACATTGCCGAAGTCGATTTCAGCGGCCAACCCTTCAAACTCAAATCGCTTGAAGGGCAAGAAATTGAAGCCCACGCCGTGATCATCGCTACTGGTGCTCGCGCGAATTACTTGGGATTACCCTCGGAAGAACGGTTCAAGAATGCGGGGGTAAGTGCCTGTGCGGTGTGCGATGGGGCGCTTCCCCGCTTCCGCAATAAACCGCTCGTGGTCGTGGGTGGCGGCGACTCGGCCGTGGAAGAGGCCGACTATCTCTCCAAGTTCGCCAGCGTCGTCCATTTGGTTCACCGTCGGGATGAACTGCGGGCTTCAAAGATCATGGTTCAACGCGCGGTCGAAAACAAGAAGATCGACATCGTTTGGAACACCGCGGTCGACGAAATTTTGGGCGATGACAAGAGCGGCGTCACGGGCGTGCGACTCAATTCGACGGTCGGCAACGGCAGTGTTGAAAAGGAAGTCACCGGCGTATTTATGGCCATCGGGCACACCCCGAACACAAGGTTCCTCGAAGGCAAGCTCGAGATGACCCCTAAGAAGTATCTCAAGTGGACCGTGCCCTTCCGCACGAATACGAGCGTTGAGGGGGTCTTTGCCGCCGGGGACGTGGCCGACGATTATTACCGTCAGGCCGTAACCGCCGCGGGTTCAGGATGCATGTCGGCCCTCGACGCCGAACGTTGGTTGGCAGCCAAGGGTCTGTAAAGAGGATAGCATACAAGGATGGTCATGAAAAAACTCTCCGTTCGCGAAGCCCGTGATGCTAAATCCGTGGGGCAACAGGCGCTTTTGCAGGGTTGGATTCGCACGCGGCGTGATAGCGGCGGCGGTTTCAGTTTTCTGGAAATCAACGACGGTACCTGCCTTAACAACGTCCAAGTGATCGCCGACGGCACGCTTCCCAATTACGAATCGGAAGTCAAGCGACTCGGCGCGGGCTCCAGCGTTTCGGTCCGCGGCGAAGTGAAACCCTCGGGGGGTAAGGGACAAGCCACGGAAATCTATGCCAGCGAAATCACGGTTCACGGCTGGGCCGACCCCGACGAGTATCCGCTTCAAAAAAAGCGGCACACGATGGAAAAACTTCGCGAGTGGGCCCATCTGCGACCGCGGACCAACACCTTCGGCGCGGTCATGCGAGTTCGTAATCGGATCTGCCGCTCGATCCACGATTTTTTCCAAGAAGAGGGTTTTCTCTACATTCAAACGCCGATCATCACGGCGAGCGATTGCGAAGGGGCCGGCGAGATGTTCCGTGTCACCACGCTCGACCCCGCCAACGTGCCGCGCAACGCGGAGGGGGCCGTCGATTTTACGCAGGATTTCTTTGATCGTCCCGCATATCTCACGGTTTCGGGTCAGCTCGAAGGAGAGATTTACGCTACGGCTCTCGGCAAGATTTACACCTTTGGACCCACCTTTCGTGCCGAGAATTCCAACACGTCCCGTCATCTCGCCGAGTTTTGGATGATCGAACCCGAGGCGGCGTTCTTTGAACTCGTCGACAACATGGACCTCGCCGAGCGGTTTCTCAAGCGAATTGTGAACGACGTGCTCGCCGATTGCGAAGAAGACATGCAGTTCTTCCACGAGCGGATCGACAACACCGTGTTCGACAGTCTGAAAACCATCGTCAAGAAGGATTTTCAGCGACTTAGTTACACGCAGGCCATAGAAATTCTGGAAAAGTCAGGCGAAGAATTTGAGTTTCCCATCGCTTGGGGGACGGACCTGCAAGCCGAACATGAACGGTTTCTCACGGAAAAATACCTCCAAGCGCCGGTGATCTTGCACGATTATCCCGCGGCGATTAAGCCGTTCTACATGAAGGTGAACGACGAAACTCCTGACGTACCGGGCCGGACGGTGCGGGCGATGGACGTGCTCGTGCCAAGGGTAGGAGAAATCATCGGCGGCAGCCAGCGTGAAGATCGACTCGATGTGCTGCTAGCTCGCATGGCCGAGCAAGGGCTCAACGCCGACGATTATTGGTGGTACATCGACCTGCGAAAATACGGCACCGTGCCGCATTCAGGATTTGGCTTGGGCCTCGAGCGGATGGTGCAAGCCGTGACCGGCATGGCGAACATCCGCGACGTGATTCCGTTTCCGCGAACGCCGGGGAGCGCGGAATTTTAAGACTTCATCGCCCCATTTGAATGAGGCCGTATGCTGGTTACCAACAGTAAGTCGATGATCATGATAGCGTCATCATGCACGGCAACGCCAATGGTACGGCCCCCTGGCGTGATAAAAACGAGTTCAGGATGCCTCACGGGGACTGCTTGACCGTCCGCCATATGAATGTCGAAAGGTTGGAAGGGTTGAGATCGCAGCATTTCCCGTAATTGTTGTGTAGTCATGCTTAAATTATGACCCGGCATTTCGTTGAAATCAAGCGAATTCACGCCGCCCCGCTCACCCTTCTTGGATTGCGATACAGTACTTCAGCCAACATTTCCCGCGAGCCGCGGAAACCTTCGCGTTCGTAATGCCATTTGTCGTGAATGGGCACCCATTCTTCTTCGAGCGGCCAGGGATCGAACGGTTGATAGCCGAGCGCCGTCGAGAGTTTCGATGAATCCATCGTCACGTTGCCCGCGCGTGGCGGGATTGGTCCCGCTTCGATGCGTGGGCAACCCATGAGCAAGCTGGGGTCATATCCACCCACGCGGTTGATCACCTGGGCGATCTGGTAGAGCGATAACCGGCGGGGCCCGCCGGCGTGGTAGAGTCCCGCGACATCATTGGCAAGAAGCGTTTCATATGCGCCGTTCAAGCAGTCGGTGTAGGTCGGCGTGCGGACTTCGTCGAAATAGAGCGTCGCCGGCCGGCCCTTGGCAAATCGGGATTGAATCCAGTCAATGGCCCCCGCGTGGCCGTTGAAGCTCACTCCCATGGGAAGTGAAATTCGTAGCGCACAGGCCGACGGCACATTTTCCAACAACAATTGCTCGGCGGCGACCATGGTCGTGCCGTAGACAGTCACCGGATCGGTGACGTCCGCTTCGGTGTAGCCCAACCAATCGCTCGGCATCTGATCCCGACCGGCGAATACCAAATCAATCGACGTATGCACAAGCCGCACTTGTCGTTCGACGACAATCGAGAGCAGCGTGATCATCCCCTCGACGTTGGTACGCCAGGCGAGACGCGAATCGAGTTCGCAAGACTTGAGGGCACAGTTGCCGGCGCAGTTGAGCACCGCGCGGAATTGATAACGGTCGAATAATTGTTCGAGTTCTCTGCGATCCTCGGCATTGCAAGCGACAATCCCTGGACCCGAAAGGGGCCAATTGTCTTCCTGGCGAATGCCGATGACTTGGCCTGGATAACGTTGTTGAAAATACGCGAGCGCATTGTACCCCGCCACGCCGGCGATGCCGGTGATCAACAGGGGCAGGGGGAGATCCGATGTTTCGCGCATGGGCCGATTATAACCTACACCCCTGAAAAGGATAATCAGGCCACAAGTCGCTTGCGGCTTAGCCGCTCGACGAAAGCCGCGTAATCGGCCGGAGTGTCGATTCCGCGCGTTGCATGGCTGATCTCGGCGATGAGTATCGTTTCCCCCTGCTCCAAAATCCGTAGTTGCTCGAGCTTTTCGATTTGCTCGGTACTTCCCACGGGTAGGCTCGCGAAACGCAACAGTAAGTCGCGGCGGTACGCATAAATGCCGATGTGTTGGAAAAAACTGGCCGGCTTTGCCGTGAGTCGTGCTTCGTTCCACACGCGCGGGTGGGGAATCGGGCTGCGGCAGAAATACAACGCTCGGCCCGCGTTGTCGAACACCACATTCACACACGCGGGGTCTTCCAGGGCTTCCCGCGAGCGGATCGGCGTCGCGAGCGTCGCCATGCTTGCCGTGGGGTTATCGAGGAGTAAGCGAGCGAGCCGGTCGATGGCCTGGGGATCGATTTCCGGTTCGTCCCCTTGCAGATTCACAATGATTTCGGCCTCGGGGATGGCCCGGGACACTTCGGCAACGCGGTCGGTCCCGCTGGGGCAGTCGGGACTGGTCATAACCACCCTACCACCAAAACGGCGGGCCTCGACGGCGATTTCGTCGTCATCGGTCGCAATGATGATCGTCCCAGGAAGCGTTGCCTGGAGTGCGGCGCCGTAAGTGTGTTCGAGCACCGTTTTGCCCGTTTCCCGCAGTAGCATTTTGTTGGGAAGCCGCGTCGAACGCCGCCGGGCGGGGATCACCAACAGACACTTTTTACTTCCTGGGGGACACGACATAGAATTTCTCCGGCCTCGTTGTTGGTCAAAAAATAGCGGAATTACCCGGACTGTTCCACGCCAATCGCGCCCAGGCGGACTATTCGGTTCCCGTGGCTTCAAATCGCGCGAGATGCTAACTTGAAGCAAGACGCGCCGCTGGCAGGGTTGCTAGCAGTCTCTGAGTTTTTTAAACGCGGAATAAATGGCATGTGTGGAATCGTTGGTTACGTTGGCTTTCGAGATGCGTCGGAGTTTCTCTTGGATGGACTCCGTCGCCTGGAGTATCGCGGTTACGACAGCGCGGGAATCGCCACGCTTGAGGAGGACGAGATCACCATCGACAAGGCGGCCGGCCGCGTCGAAGAGCTTGGCAAGCTGCTCAAGCAACACGAGCACAGGGGCACGATTGGCATCGGACACACGCGGTGGGCGACCCACGGTCCCGCCACCGACGTTAACGCCCATCCCCACCTTGGTGGCGACAGTGTGTTGGCTCTTGTCCACAACGGCGTGATTGAGAATTTTCGCGCGATCAAGGACCGCCTTATCGAAAAGGGTTGCAAGTTTCGTTCGGCGACCGATACCGAAGTCGTCGCGCAACTTTTGGCCTACGAACTTGAAAATGTTTCCGACGAAGTGCTCGCCAGCGAAGATCCCTACGCACCCTTAATCAACGCGGTGCAGAAATCATTGGCCTGCCTCCGTGGCACGTACGGTTTGGCGATGCTGTTTCGTGATTGGCCCGGTGTGATGGTCGCCGCGCGGTTGGGAAGTCCCTTGGTGATCGGCGTCGGCGATGGGGAAAACTTCATCGCGAGTGATGGATCGCCGCTCGCCGGACGCACGAACAAAATCGTGTATCTCGCCGACAACGAGATCGCGCTCATTACTCGTGATTCGATTCGCGTGATCCACCGCGACTCGGGCGACGTGGTTCACGACGTGAAGGCTTTGGAGATCGATGCTACCGAAGCCGAACTCAACGGCTTCCCCCACTACATGCTCAAAGAAATCTACGAGCAGCCCGAAACGATCCGCAACGCCATGCGGGGCCGATTGGATAAGGATTCCGCGACGGCGGTTTTTGGTGGGCTCAATCTCACGCCCATTCAGTTGCAATCGGTGAAACGATTTGTGCTGACCGCTTGCGGCACGAGTTGGCACTCGGCGCTCGTGGGTGAGTACATGATCGAAAATCTGGCTCGCATTCCCGTCGAAGTGGAATACGCCAGCGAACTGCGCTACCGCAACCCACCGCTCGACAACCAAACACTCTTTTTCGCACTTACCCAAAGCGGCGAAACGATCGATACGCTGGCTGCGATGCGCGAAATGAAACGCAAAGGACATCCCACGATGTCGATTTGCAACGTCGTGGGGAGCAGCATCGCTCGCGAGGCCGACGGCGGTATCTATTTACACGCGGGTCAGGAAATCGGCGTCGCGTCGACCAAGGCCTACACTTCGCAATGCGTAGTGTTGGCGCTCCTTGCGCTTTACTTCGGTCGGCTTCACCATCTCAGCTTTGAAGGGGGCCTGCGGATTATCGAAGAACTCGAACAACTCCCCGCCCAGGTGGAACGAGCGCTTGAATCCAATGATACGACCCGCCGCATCGCCGAAAAGTATGCCGATTGCAACAACTTTTTGTATCTCGGCCGGCAATACAATTTTCCCACGGCTCTCGAAGGGGCGCTTAAGCTCAAGGAAATTAGCTATATCCACGCCGAGGGATACCCCGCCGCCGAGATGAAGCACGGCCCGATTGCACTCGTCGATGAGCGGACCCCCAGCGTGTTTATCGTGCCACAGGGGGCCGTGTACGACAAAGTGCTCGCCAATGTGGAAGAGATCAAAGCGCGCGGTGGCCCCGTGATCGCCGTGGTGGATGACGACGATTGCCGCGTGGTCGATCTGGCCGACGACGTGATTCACATCCCGCCGGTAAGCGATTTTCTGCAGCCGATCGTCGCCGCGGTGCCGCTGCAACTCCTGGCGTATCACATGGCCATCGTCCGCGGCTGCGACGTCGACAAGCCGCGCAATTTGGCGAAAAGCGTGACGGTGGAGTGAGGCGAGGCATAAGGATTCATGGTACAATTGCAGGATAAGAAGTATTTATTGGAGCAAATCATGCAATCCAAACTGACAGAGATTACTTATGACGTTCACCTTCAACCCGGTGAAGCTCTTACCTTGCCGCAAGATGCTGCTGAGATTCTCGGCCCAGGACATTGGACAGTTTCGATTCGTCCAGCGAATGAAGATTCTCCCAGAAACCACGCGGCTTTCTTGAATAGTTACGCACCTGGCGATGAAGGTCTCTACGATGACTATCAAGCCGGGTGAGATTTGGGTTGCGGATATTCCCTTCA